>JBPCPU010000091.1:0-8138 GCA_050998795.1 Pyrinomonadaceae bacterium | reverse complement strand
AACCACCAAAAGATGCTTAATCAAACTATGACAGTCTTCAATTGTTTCAGGTAACTCAACTTTCACATTGTTATCAAATTACTAATCGGCTAGAATTCCTTTTTGACCTAATCAGCTACGAAAATTTGTCGAATGCCGTTAGCAAGTTAGTATTTCTCTTTTTGAATAGTTAAATTGAAAATTTCAGACCGATTTTATTCGGTGATTTTTAGTAAATAATTTTGTTCGATTATTTTGATAAGGAGTAACCGTGAAAACCAAAAATCAAACCCGATATATTTATCCAGGAAAACAAATCCGCGTAGACTTCTTACGCTTTTGCGTTGTCGTCGCAGCAATCGCCGTATTATTCTTGTCGGTTACATCTTTGCCGAGCGAGGCTGCGTCAGGCATATTGGATGCAGCATTTGGCACGGGCGGCAAAGTGACGACCAACTTCGGCGGTGAGGAAATTGCCCGCGCCGTCGCCTTGCAGCCGGATGGAAAAATTGTAACAGCCGGATTCGTGCGGATTTTAGGTACTGGATTTAATGAGAATTTTGCTCTTGCCCGTTACAACAGCAATGGCAGTCTCGACACAAGTTTCGACGGAGACGGGAAAGTAACAACTGATTTTCTCGGCTTTCCAGACCGGGCAGAAGCGATTGCCATTCAACCGGACGGGAAGATTGTTGTCGCCGGACAAGCCGCCAATACTCCACCTGGCGGCACCGCTCTCTTCGCGCTGGCTCGTTACAACAGTGACGGCAGCCTCGATACAAGTTTCGACGGAGACGGTAAATTAACTACCAGCTTTATCAACGGTTTTGAGTCCGCTTTCGATTTAGCCGTCCAGCCCGACGGCAAATTAATTGTGGTTGGACGTGCCTCCAACCAAAGCAGTGGTGGTGCGGCATTAGCTAGATATAACGGTAACGGCAGTTTAGATACAAGTTTCGGCACGGACGGCAAAATCATTGCATCACTCGGCGGCGGCGGCGGCAGTGCTGAAGCTGTCGCGTTACAATCAGACGGTAAAATTGTAATCGGAGGATACGCACGCGGTGTTGGAAGGTTTGACGAAGATTTTATGGTTGCTCGCTTGAATAGTAACGGTCAATTTGATACTACTTTCGGAACAAATGGCGTAACGCTCACGGATATGTCTAATGGTGATGATGACGCGGCACTGGACATTGCGCTACAAGTCGATAGTAAGGTTGTTGCAGTAGGCTACGCCGTGCAGCAGACCGGTGATTTTGCGATAACACGTTATAACGCAAATGGAACGCTTGATACAAATTTCGGCAATGGCGGAAAGGTAATTACAGAGTTTGGCAACGAATTTAGCACCGCAAATGGCGTTGTCATTCAAGCGGATGGCAAAATTGTTACGGCGGGTCAGGCTTCGGTAAGCGGGAGCGTCAGCGTCAGCTTTGACTTTGCATTAACTCGTCATAATACCAACGGCAGTATAGACACAAACTTTGGCAACGGCGGCAAAGTTACTACAGATTTTAACAATAATTATGACCAAGCCCACGCGGTTACGCTTCAACCAAACGGCAAAATCATTGCAGTAGGCTATACAGTTTCTTTTGGTACAGTTTCTTCTGTTTATGATTTTGCTTTGGCGCGTTATCTGGCAACGAGCAACACGCCGTTTGATTTCGACGGCGACGGCAAAGCGGATGTTTCCGTTTTTCGTCCCGATAACGGCGTGTGGTATCTGCTCAATTCGCAATCGGGATTTACTGCCGCGCAGTGTGGTCTTAGCACGGATAAAATTGTTCCCGCCGATTACGATGGCGACGGTAAAACCGACATCGCCGTTTATCGAGACGGAATCTGGTATCTGCAAAGAAGCAGTTTGGGATTTATCGGCGTGGCTTTTGGCGAATCCACCGACATTCCGCAACCGGCGGACTTTGACGGCGATGGTAAAGCCGATTTAGCGGTCTTTCGTCCATCGAACGGAACCTGGTATGTTTTGAACCTGGTAAATAATCAATTTAATGCCTTTCAGTTCGGACAATCCGGCGACAAACCCGTGGTCGGCGATTACGATGGCGACGGCAAAGCCGATTATGCGGTAGTCAGAGGCGGAATCTGGTATTTGCAGAGAAGCGCACTCGGATTTACGGGCGTTCAATTCGGTGAAAGCACCGACAAATTCATTCCGGCGGATTATGACGGCGACGGAAAAGCAGATGTGGCAGTCTTTCGTCCATCAAACGGAACCTGGTATCTGTTGAGAAGCAGTCTTGGTTTTACAGGCTTTCAGTTTGGAATCTCGACGGATTTGCCCGTTCCGGCAGATTACGACGGTGATGGAAAGACGGATATTGCCGTATTCAGAAACGGCATTTGGTATCTGCAAAGAAGCAGTCAAGGATTTACGGGCGTAGGGTTCGGTGCGTCGGACGATAGACCGATACCGGCGGCTTTCGTCCGATAGCGCGGCGAGCTGGATTCGGAAAATCGCGCTTCCGTTTTCCATTCTTAATATGGAATCAAATTGCCTTCGCGTTTGGCGCGTTTAGTTGTGCGGGTGAATATCCAAAGCGAAAAGGGAAGCAGAACGGCGAGAAAAATCAAAAGCGTTCAAGAATTTGGGTTGCCGAATCAAACCGGAAATTGTGCGAAGCCAATTGGAAAAGTTAATGCCAAATTTGATAAGCCGAAAGTGATTTTTGTCGAAACGCTAATCACCGAAGAAAATTGTTACGCGACCAAAAACTCTCTGCTCTGGCAGACTGATGAAGACAATCTGCCCGCCGACCAATTATAAGGCGAACGAAAAACGATGTGTCCGAAAGTGTTTGCCGAACTAAAGCACTATCATTACGGAAAGATGGCAGTCCGAATGTGCGAATTGGCGGCAATCGGACATCCGAATATCGAAGGCGCAAAGGCGTATGCCGGGGCAATTAAAAAAAGTTTGAAAACAATTTTTTGAATGACAATTCCTAACAAAACTCTTTAGCTGAAGATATAGAAAGAGCCTTAAGTCAAGTATTATTACTCTGTTTGGAAAGATAAAGCTATGTTTTAATTTATTCCTACTTTTGCTTCATAATTAGAATTAGACACTTTTACACGCGGGGCGGAAAGCAAAATACTTGTCCTTTCCGCATCTTTTGCTTGTTAGGACAAACGCTTTTGCCGTGATATTATTTTTGTTTTGGTTTTAATTTAAAAGTATTTATAAAGATTTTTACGAGAGCGTTTTCAGGACAACAGACATTTAACCGAAAACATCTTAACCGACTGATGTTAAAACAAAGCTATTCATTAAAATTATATTTTATTATCCTGATTTTGTCTGCGCTGATTCTGAGCGGATGCAGCGGCGGCATCATCAAAACAAAAGATAAACGGGCAACTTTGCTGAAAGTCGAAAACGCTACGCAAGCGCAGTTGATTGAACAAATAAGCGGTTTTGCCAAAGTTAATTCGATGCGTGCCAAGATGGATTTGAAGTTTGAAGATAATTCTTACGCCGAACTTGGCATCGCGGAAAAATACAGAACGGCGGATGGTGAAGTAGTTGTTCAGCGTCCGGCAAGCATTTTATTAAAAGTTCAGGTTCCGGTTATTAAAACCGATGTCGTGCAGATGACTTCGGACGGCGAAAAGTTTCGCGTGGCAATTCTCGAAGACGGCGGAAGCGGAAAAAATAGAAAATTTGTCCTAGGCACGAATAATGCCGATTATTCCGCTTTGCAGAAAGAATTTAATAAAATGGAACTTGACGGAAACGGCAAAGTTCTCAAGCAAAACGTCAACGCATTTTCAAATTTGCGTCCGCAGCATTTTACCGACGCGATGTTGATGCGTCCGATTGATAATGGAGCTAATGTTTATGTCCAAAGCACGATTCTGCAAGAAGAAGAA
Organism: Pyrinomonadaceae bacterium; assembly: GCA_050998795.1. Taxonomy (GTDB): domain Bacteria; phylum Acidobacteriota; class Blastocatellia; order Pyrinomonadales; family Pyrinomonadaceae. The sequence continues at coordinate 4,262 of JBPCPU010000091.1, read as the reverse complement.
ACACCTGACGTGGCGAAAAAATCACCTTTAGCAAAAGTTTTGCGCGGCTATTATTTATTGGATGAACTCCGCAAAAATGACGACGGCAGTGTAACGATTTCGCGCCGTTTCTGGTTTGATAGAGTCGGCGCGGTCAGACTTGCGCGGCAGCAGATTTTTGACGCGAAAGGCGAGATTGATTCAGATATTGTCTATGGAGATACCGGAAATTTGACCGACACGGGCGAATATAATAATTTGCCTTTGCGGATTGAAGTTACACGACCGAAAGAAAAATATAAAATGCGGCTGACCTATCAATCGCCCGAAACCGTTACTATCGGTAAGGATTTTCCGAATGAGGCTTTTGTTTTGGAAAATCGCTGGAATCTTGAAGAGGTTGATTTAGACAAAAAATTGCAGAATGCCGGAAGTCAAAAAACAGGAAACGTGAACCAAAAAGCTGCTGCGCGGAATCAGTAACTTTTGTGAATAGTGAATCGTTAATTGACAGATAGCTTTTGCGATTGACGATTGACGATTGACGATTGACGATTCACATCTTTCAATGAATACGATTTTACAAACCGATAATCTAACAAAAATCTACAAAATCGGAAAGGTGGAAACACACGCTTTGCGCGGTGTTTCGCTCGATATTAAACAGGGCGAGTTTGTTGCCGTAATGGGACAATCCGGCTGTGGTAAATCTACGCTTCTTCATCTTTTGGGCGGGCTTCTTTCGCCGACCGGCGGCAAAATCATTATTGACGGCGAAGATTTATCAAAAGTTACCGATGCCCGGCGCACCGACATTCGCCGCCGCAAAATCGGTTTTGTGTTTCAAAGGTTTAATCTTTTTCCGACTTTAACGGCGGACGGAAATTTGCGCCTGGCGGAAAGAATCCATTCGGGAAACGGCGGAAACCCCGAACGGCGGCGCGAAGTTTTGAGTTTGCTGAAACTTGAAAATAAAATGAACAATAAACCGCTCGAACTCTCCGGCGGCGAACAGCAGAGAGTTGCTCTGGCAAGAGCCGTCATCAATAATCCGGCGATAATTTTGGCTGATGAACCGACCGGAAATCTCGACACGGAAAATTCGCAAATCGTGCTTAATATGTTCAAAGAATTAAACGAGCGTTTCGGGCAAACGATTATAATGATTACGCATAACCCGGATGCTGCTGAAAACTGCAACCGTATTATTCAAATGCTCGACGGCAGGATTGTTGATAATTGATATTTGTTAATGGTTAATTGCAAGCGAATATTTGTAATTTAAAGTTGACAAATAACAACCGTCAATTAACTATTAACAAAAATGCTTGAGTCATTCAAAAAATTTATTCTTTGGCAATATGACCGCGAATCAACTCCGTATCTCGTATTTTGTCTGCTGATAGTCGCGTTTATTTTTCTCACGCCGAAGTCTTGGTTTGAAAAACGGGAAAAACTGGCAACCCAAACGGCGCGGCTCATCGTCAAAGCCAAAGATTTTTCGCCGGATAAAAGCGTGTTGGAGCGGCGGGTAAAAGATTTAAGCGGAAATCCGAATGCCGAGATTTTAGATTTGCACGAGAAAACAAACGCTGACGGCGAAACAATTTACGAAATTGACATCCGCTAGAATTTTCCGTTATTTTATATTTTTCAAATCAGCCTCCCAAAATTGATAACAACACATTTATATAAGGAGTTATAAATTTTATGAAAACATTTTTAAGGTTAGGTTTAACGGCAATTGCGCTTATCTTATTTTTCAACGCCTTTGCCGTAACCGAAACAAAAGCGCAAACCGTTTTAGGTGAAATTCTTAAACGGATGGAAATAAATCGCACTAATCTGACATCATTACGGACAAACATAATGATGGTCAAATACAATCCACAGATTGATACGCGCGACATAACGGAAGGCACTGCGGTTTATTTACCGGCAAAAGGACGTGATGCGCTGGTGCGAATTGATTGGACAAAACCCGTTCAGGAAACTTTGGCAGTTGTTAATAAAAAGTATGTAATTTATACGCCGCGCCGCCGACAGGCTATCACCGGAAACGCCTCTGATGCCAAAGGAAGCGGAAAAGCCAACAACTTATTTGCCTTTATCAGTATGTCGAAAAATGAGTTAAAGGCTAACTTCGATATTAAATATATCGGCGAAGAAAAAATAAGCGGCGGTATTTCCACCTGGCATCTGGAAATGACACCAAAAAATGCCGCCTCCTATAAATTCAAATCTGCTGAAATGTGGGTTGATGGAAATGGTATGCCTTTGCAAATAAAAATTACGGAAAGCAACAAAGATACGACCACTGTTTTGCTCCACAATCTACAAAAAAACGCGACTATTAAGGCATCTGTTTTCAAAGTAGATTTACCGAAAGGCACGAAAATTATTGACGGTTAAAAGCAGTCGGTTTTAATTCGGCGCAAAGGCTCCGGCTTTTATTTGCCGGAGCCTTTTGTTTGAAATTTGAAAAGCCGGCGGATAAAAACTATAATTTCAGGTTTAATATCTGTTGAGATTTTCAGGAGTTGATGAATAATGCCAAAGGCAAGCAGTTTTAGTCGTTTTACACGCGGAGTCCGGCACACGATTCGCGCTTTTGCTTCAACCAAACATCCGGTTCTGGTTCACATTGTCCCGATGCGGCGGTGCAATCTGGCTTGCACATACTGCAACGAATACGACAAAACCTCCGAACCTGTGCCGCTTGCAGAAATGCTCAAGCGGATTGATAAACTTGCTGAATTCGGCTCGTCGGTTATTACCATTTCCGGCGGCGAACCGATGATGCACCCGGAAATTTACGAAATTATCGCACGGATTCGTCATCACGGAATGATTGCGGGTTTGATTTCCAACGGCTATTATTTTCAGCCGGAAAAAGTTAAAAAATTAAACGAAGTCGGTCTCGATTATCTGCAAATCTCGATTGATAACGTCAATCCCGACGATGTTTCTAAAAAGAGTCTGAAAGTTCTTGACGGCAAACTGCAAAACCTGGCAAAACTTGCAAAATTCAAAGTTAATATCAATTCGGTTGTCGGCGGCGGCGTGGCAAACCCCGAAGAAGCGTTGATTATTGCCAATCGCGCCGTCGAACTCGGATTTTCTTCAACTGTCGGCGTGATTCACGACGGCGACGGGTTAAACAAAGGTTTGACCGAACGCGAGAAAGAAGTCTATAAGGAAATCAAAGCAAAAGGCACGCGAAGCTATGCGCGTTGGAATTGGTTTCAGGATAAATTAGTTGACGGCGGCGAATACGAATGGCGATGTCGGGCGGGCGCGAGGTATTTATATGTGGATGAAGCGGGAATTGTCAGTTGGTGTTCGCAGCAGCGCGGAACGCCCGGCATTCCGCTGCTAGAATATACGCACGACGATATGCGGCGCGAATATATTACGGAAAAATGGTGTGCGCCGACCTGCACGATTCAGTGCGTTCACCAAGTCGGACATCTCGACGCTTGGCGCGACCCGCAAATTTCGCCCGCCGATTATAACAATCGAAAAGGTTTGAAAAAGAAAACCGTCGCCCAAATTCTAAGTGCGGAATAATTTTTAAAAAAGTCTTGTAAAAATCTCAAAAAAGGTCATAGATATTATGCAAAAAAATACAATATCTACTTTGCTTCAAATCTTTTGCGTTGGGCTTTTGGCTTCAACATTTGGCTTTTCTCAGACGAATGATTCAGAAACAGTTTATCTTCGCGTGAATGTAACCGATAAACGCGGGCGAACTGTAACCGACCTGAAAAAAGAAAGTTTTAAGGTTAGAGAAGGAAAAATAGAGCAAGAAATCTCGTATTTCAGCGACCGCGAAGAACCTGCGGGCGTTGCTGTTTTAATTGATATTTCCGATTCGGTTAAGCTGGAAATCAGCCAAGCTATGGCAAAAGTGGCTTTAAAGTTTGTGCAGCTGGCAAATAATAAAAATGACTATTCACTGATTGCTTTTGGGAATGAAGTTTATCCGCTGACCGATTGGGGAAGTACGGATGAGCAAATTGTTAAAGCCTTAAATAAAGTGGCTAATTTGAACCTGAAATACGAAAACACAAACGTATATGATGCGTGTTCATTTGCCTTGGATAAACTTGAAAAAAGCAAATTTCAAAAAAAGATTTTGCTGATTTTTTCCGATGGAATGGACAATGGTTCTGGCAAAGGTTTTGGAAAAGTTAGAGAAAAAATCAAAGCCTCGGATGTTTTAATTTATTCAATTGGTTTTTTTGAGCCTGGTTTTAATGATTCACTAACAATACAAGGAC
>JBPCPU010000066.1:0-22819 GCA_050998795.1 Pyrinomonadaceae bacterium | reverse complement strand
AGGCAAAATAGAAGTGAACGGACAAATCGAAACGGAAAATTCCGAACCGAAAATTTCAAACTCGAAACAGAAAAATCTCGCGCGATTGAAAATCGTCGCCGTTGTTTTCACCGTTTTGGGCGCAGCGCTGTTCGCCTATTTCATTTAATTTTTATTTACAAAAACAAAGGAAACTTTATATGAATGCAGCCGCTTTAGAACCTGAATATACCAGCAACGCTTTAACAACTCTTTCCGAAGATGAAGAACTTTTCCGCCAATCAGTCAGAGAATTTGCCGAAGGCGAAGTTCGCCCGCGCGTCGAGAAAATGGAACACGAAGCGAAACTCGATAAAGATTTAATCAAACAATGTTTTGAGCTTGGTTTGATGGCAATCGAAACACCCGAAGAATACGGCGGTGCGGGTTCGTCGTTTTTTAATGCGATTCTGGCAATTGAAGAATTGGCGCGGGTTGACGCTTCGACTTCCGTGTTTGTTGATGTGCAGAACACTCTGGTCACAAACGCGATTATTCGCTGGGCGAACGACGGGCAGAAGAAAAAATATCTGCCGCAAATGGCTCAGCGACGAGTCGGCGCGTATGCTTTGAGCGAAGCGGGAAGCGGTTCGGACGCTTTTGCGCTGAAAACAAAAGCGGTTGATAAAGGCGATTTTTACGAAATTACCGGACAAAAACTGTGGATTACCAACGGCAACGAAGCCGAAATTTTTATCGTTTTTGCCACGATTGACCCAAGCGCGGGTTACAAAGGCATCACGGCTTTTATTGTCGAAAAGGATTTTGAAGGTTTCAGCGTCGGCAAAAAGGAAGACAAACTCGGCATACGCGCATCTTCAACAACGGAATTGATTTTAGATAACTGCAAAGTTCCAAAGGAAAATGTTCTCGGCGAAGTCGGCAAAGGTTACAAAGTTTCGATTGAAACCTTGAACGAAGGCAGAATCGGCATCGGAGCGCAAATGATTGGAATTGCTCAGGGCGCGTTTGAAGCCGCTCTAAATTACACCAACGAGCGCGAACAGTTCGGCAAAAAAATCAACGATTTTCAAGCCGTGCAGTTCCAACTCGCGGAAATGGCGATTGATTTGGAAGCGGCGCGTCTGTTGGTTTATAACGCCGCGCGATTGAAAGATGCTGGAAAACCGTTTTTGAAAGAAGCGGCGATGGCAAAGGTTTATTCTTCGCGTGTTGCAGAAAAAATCTCATCAAAAGCAATTGAACTTTTCGGCGGTTACGGTTACGTAAAGGATTATCCGGTCGAGAAATTCTGGCGCGACTCGAAAATCGGCGCGATTTACGAAGGCACGTCGAATATGCAATTGCAGACGATTGCCAAATTGATTATGAGCGGAAAATAATCAGCCAAATAAATAAACCTCAATTAATTGCGTTGGAAAAACAATTCTTGTTCGTTTTACTTAGCCGGCTTTTATGATTGAAATAAAAATTCGCCAAGCCGACATCGAAGATGCAGAGATGCTCGCCGAATTGTCTGACAAGACATTTTGGGACGCATTTCACGATAATCCGAAAAACGCGCCCGACGATTTGGCGGATTATATGAACGCGGCTTTTAATCTTGAGCAAATTCGCATAGAACTTTCAGATGAAAATGCGATTTTTCTCGTCGCTGAAATCGAAAATGAAGCCGTCGGTTATGCAAAACTTCTGTTTGAGAGCATTGAACCTGAAATTACCGCCGAAAAACCGATGGAACTTTGTCGCCTTTATTCAAAACAGGAGTTTCTGGGCAAAGGCGTTGGGAAAAGTTTGATGGAACGATGTTTGGAAGAAGCGCAAAAACGCGGTTGCGATATAATGTGGCTCGGCGTTTGGGAATTTAATCCGCGGGCGCAGGCGTTTTATCAAAAATACGGATTCTGCGAAGTCGGCAAACATATTTTTCAGCTTGGCTCGGACGCGCAAACAGATGTTTTAATGCAGAAAGATTTGAAAAAATAGAACTTTTATAAAATTTATGACAAACAGAATCGAAGTTTTCAAACAAATGTCGGAATCCGACCCGAACAATACGATGGTTTTGTTTGGTTTGGCAAATGAATATCTGAAAGCGGAAAATTATGCGGAAGCGATTTCCGCCCTTGAAGATTATCTGAGTAAAGCCGACGACGAAGGCGCGGCTTACGGAATGTTGGCAAAGGCTTACGAAAAAATCGGCGAGCGCGAAAAGGCAAAATCGGCTTACGAAAAAGGCATCGAAGTTTCAAACGCGCACGGACATCCTTCGATGGCTTCCGAATATCGGATGACGCTTGATTTGGATTATGCCGAATAAGAAATCACAAATAGAAAAAGATTTGCCGAACTTGGTGCAGATGAAATACGAAAATCTGCTGGAAGCCATCGCCACGGCGCATCAGTCAACCCAAAGCCAAGCCGTGCAAGCGGTGAATCTGGCTTTGACTTTGCGAAATTGGCTGATCGGTTATTATTTGGTCGAATACGAACAGAACGGACAAGACCGCGCTAATTACGGCGAAAAATTGCTGGAAACTCTCTCGAAAGATTTGCGGAAAAGGCTTGGACGCGGATTTGCTCAAAGGAATTTGGAAATGTTTCGAGTGTTTTATTCACGTTATCAAATTCCGCAATCAGTGATTGCGAAATTCAGATTAGCCTTGCCATCGTCGCCAAGCGTTGAATTTGAAAGATTTGACTGGCAAGACGATGATTATTTCACCCAACTTTTCCGCAAACTTTCGTGGACGCATTTTATTGAGTTGATGCGGATTGACGACAAACTAAAACGCGCTTTTTACGAAATTCAAACATTGGAAAACACCTGGTCAGTGCGCGAATTAAAACGGCAGACGAACAGTTTGCTGTATGAGCGCGTCGGGTTGAGCCGCGACAAAGAAGGCGTTTTGAACCTGGCAAAAACAGGCGAGATTTTGTCAAAGCCGTCGGACATTATCCGCGACCCGTATATTTTCGAGTTTTTGGAATTAAAAGGCGCGGAACTTTATAGCGAAACGCAACTGGAAAAAGCCTTGCTCGATAAATTGCAAAATTTTTTGCTCGAACTCGGTCAGGGATTTTGCTTTGTCGGTAGACAAAAGCGGATAACTTTCGACAACGAGCATTATTATATTGACCTTTTGCTTTACAATCGGCGTTTGAAATGTTTGTTTGCGATTGATTTGATGCTCGGAAAATTTCGCCACGAATACGCGGGCGCGATGAATTTTTATCTGAATTATTTGCAAGCCGAAGAAATCGAAGAAGGCGAAAATCCGCCGATTGGTTTGCTCTTATGTTCGGAAAAAAACGAAACGCACGTCGAATACGCGCTCGGCGGTTTGAGCAATCAGGTTTTCGTTTCGCGTTATCAACTTCATTTGCCGACGCAGGAAGAACTCGAACAATTGGTGCAAAAAACGCGCCGCCTTTTGGAAAAATAATACTAGATATCAACTTTTTGCAAACAGAGAGTTTTTTCGTTTTATTGTTCGTTTTGTCCGAATTGAGTTATGCTTATAATGGCAAATAACACCAGGAACTTTTATCAAAAATTCGTTTATAAATAGTTTTTATCGGGAGATATTTAATCGTGGCAACAGCAACAAAGAAAGCAGATAATTCAACAAATAAAAGAGCCAATAATAAAAAACCAATCAAAGAAACGGTAGTCGAAAAAGCAAAGACAACCGAAGCCGACGGTTACATCGAAGCGAAAAAGACGCAAAAAGACGCGCAATTAACCGCTTCAAAAACTTCCGCCACGGCGCGTAAATCATCGGCAAAAGCGAAAAGTTATCAAGGCTTAGATGAGGAAGCGATGGTTGGATTCTACCGCACGATGTATCAATCGCGGCGCGTTGACGACAAGGAAATTCAATTAAAAGGGCAGAACAAAATCTTTTTCCAAATTTCGGGTGCGGGACACGAAGCGATTTTGACGGCGGCGGGTTTGGCGATGAAAGCGGGTTATGATTGGTTTTTTCCGTATTACCGCGACCGCGCTTTGATGCTGCAACTCGGAATGACACCGCTTGAAATGTTATTGTCAGCAGTCGGCGCGGAAAGCGACCCGAATTCGCACGGACGGCAGATGCCGTCGCATTGGGGGAGCGTGAAATTGAATGTTCCGTCGCAGTCAAGTCCGACGGGAACGCAGCTTTTGCACGCAGTCGGCGTGGCGGAAGCGAGTCATCGCGCCTCGCTGGTTGAAGAATTACAGGACAAAGTTACGGGGTTCAAAGGCGATGAAGTCGTTTATGTGTCCATCGGCGACGGAACATCTTCGGAAGGCGAATTTTGGGAAGCAATGAACACGGCTTGCAATCTGAAATTGCCCGTGATTTTTCTGGTCGAAGACAACGGTTATGCCATCAGCGTTCCCGTCGAAGTCGGCACGGCAGGCGGAAGTATTTCCGAACTCGTCAAGGGTTTTCCAAATCTTTTTATCCAAAAATGCGACGGCACAAACGCGCTCGAATCTTACGAAGCGTTTAAAAAAGCGGTTGATTTTACCCGCGGGCGCAAAGGCGCGGCGTTTATCCACGCCAAAGTTATTCGTCCGTATTCGCATTCGCTTTCCGACGATGAAAAACTTTATCGTCCCGAAGAAGAACGTCAGAAAGATGCGGAAACCGACCCGATAAAAACTTTCGGCGAATTTTTGATGACCGAAGGCATCGCGTCTTCGGAAGATTTGGAAAAATTGCGAAAAGAAATTGACGCGCTCGTTACACAAGCGGCGGATGAAGCGATTCTCGCGCCGCAACCTGCGCCTGAAACCGCGCTCAGAAACGTCTATTCGCCCGATATTGACCCGACTTCAAAAGATTTTGACACCGAAGACGGCGCGGAACTTTCGGGCAACGCGGGAACGATGGTTGACCTGATAAACCGTTGTATGCACGAAGAAATGAAGCGCGATGTGCGAATCGTCGTGTTCGGCGAAGACGTGGCGGATTGTTCGCGTGAAGAATATCTCGAAAATGTCAAAGGCAAAGGCGGCGTGTTCAAAGTTACGGCGAATCTGCAACGTGAATTCGGCTCGGCGCGGGTTTTTAATTCGCCACTTGCCGAAGCAAATATCGTCGGACGCGCTATCGGAATGGCAATGCGAAATCTGAAACCCGTCGTTGAAATTCAGTTTTTCGATTACATTTTCCCTGCCTATCATCAAATCAGAAACGAACTCGCCGTAATGCGCTGGAGAAGCGACGGCGATACGAAATGTCCGATGGTGATGCGCGTTCCGGTCGGCGGATATTTGAAAGGCGGCGCGGTTTATCATTCGCAATCCGGCACGACGCTTTTTTCGCACACGCCCGGACTGATGATTGTTTATCCGTCAAACGCTTTGGACGCAAACGGTTTGCTCAGAACGTCAATTCGTTGCGACGACCCGGTTTTGTTTCTCGAACACAAACATCTTTACCGCCAGATTTATAACAAATCGCAATATCCGTCGTCGGAGTTTTTGATTCCGTTCGGCAAAGCAAAAATCGTCCGCGAAGGAACTGATGTAACAATCGTAACTTACGGCGCACTCGTCCAAAGAAGTTTTGAAGCCGCCAAACGCTTGGAAAAACAAGGAATTTCGGTTGAGTTAATTGATTTAAGAACGCTCGTGCCATATGATTGGGAACGCATCGCCGAATCGGTCAAGAAAACTTCCCGCGTCATCGTCGCGCACGAAGACCCGATTTCCTACGGCTACGGCGCGGAAATCGCGGCGCGAATTTCCGACGAATTGTTTGAATATCTCGACGCGCCCGTGCGTCGTGTCGGCGCAACCGATACGTTTGTCGGCTACGCTCCGCAACTCGAAGATTTCATCCTGCCGCAGATAGACGACGTGGAAAAAGCAGCGGTGGAGTTGATGAAATATTAACTTCTTTTGATTTAAAGATAATAATGAATCGTAATGACTTCAAAAAACTCACTAACCTTAGAGTGAAAGAGGCAAAAGTGTTGCTCGATAATAAATGTTATGAAGGTGCATATTATCTATTAGGATATGCTGTCGAGTGCGCCTTCAAAGCGTGTATTGCCAAGCAGACAAGACGCTACGATTTTCCAGACAAAAATTTTGCGTCCAAGATATACACCCACGACATTACAACACTTTTGGAATCTTCCGGGCTAAAACCGGAACGCGACAAAAAAAGTAAAGTAAATCCTAAATTCGAGGTAAACTGGGCTATTGTTAAAGATTGGAGTGAGAAAAACCGATATTCTATGCAAATAGACGAACAAACGGCAGAGGCTTTTCATTCAGCAGTGCTTAATAGAAAGGATGGTATATTGTCATGGTTACGGAAATGGTGGTAAAAGAATCTTTATCAAATGAATTGATTCTTGCCGGAAAAAGTTTGACGCTTTTGCTTGATGAAAATCAATTTAATGTGTCCGCGTCGTTGTGGTTTTATATGTCTGACATAAATAACTGGAGATTTATTGTAGCTAGTTCTGAAGTAAGCAGCAAGGGAATCAAAAGTGCGTATGAACATGTTCAGCAAATTATTTCAACAATCCCTGAAAATCAACCTAAAATTACATTGAAAGATATAAGTTTGTTCTCTCCTTTAGACCCACTTATTTCTTTATTAAAAATTGCCATAAAAACAGGCGATGGCATATCAGGTATTAGGTTTTCACAAAATATGATTAACGGAATTCTGATAGATGACGCTTACATTTACCGTCTTACTTAAAACAAGAGAAAATTTTTGACACTTTACGCGCCGCAAATTGAAGATGTCGAAAAAGCGGCGGCGGAATTGATGAAATATTAGGAAAATTTTGTTGTAAAGCTGCGAAAGACACAAAGTTGAATATTCAACTTTGTGTCTTTCGCGCTAAAAGATGTTTAGTTATTTTCCGACTGTTTCTATTATTAAGCCGGGACTTTCCGCGCCGCTTCTCGGTCCCAGTTGCGATGTTGGGCAATTGCGTTGATAAAGTCTTTGGTCGCGCCGTCTGCGCCGTTTTCGCTTAAAATTACGGCTTTATCGTCTTTTGCTTTTCCGACATAAGTTTCTTCTTTCAGGAAATTAACGCCTTCGCCGCTTCCGGCAATCGCTTTGCAGTGGCGAAACGCTTCATTGACGAACTCGATTGCGTCCGGCTCTTCGCTCAAAGCATTTGCACTTTCCGCGCCGCCCGGAATATAAACCGCGTCAAATAAGACCGAAGCAACGGTGCGAAGCGCGTGGTCAACCTTCATTTCGCCGCCGTCCGCGTCTTTGACCGAATTGGATTTCAAACCGATAATTTTCGCCTTCGCGCCTTCTTTTTCGAGCGCGGCTTTCATCGTTTTGACATCGTTTGCGTCGAAACCGTCGGCAACCAGAAAGGCGATTTGACGGGTTTTAATCGTATCTTTAATCGTGTTTGCCATACTCAGCGCGTCGGATTTTTTCACCTTTGCATCTTTTTTCGGAATCGGTTGATAATCGTCCGGGTTTGCGTCTGCCGGAAAACTCATATTCATCGGCAAATCGAGTTTCGCAGGAATTTCGATGCCGAGATTATCGGCGACTCTCGACGCCAGACTTTCGTCAATTTGATTCAAAATATAAACCATTCTTTGACGAATTGCGCCGACTTCGACTTTGCCGAGTTCAAAACTTAAGGCATTGACGATATGAGTTTTTTCGTATTCGGCTTGACTGTTAAAAAAGAGCGCGGCTTGCGTGAAATGGTCGCGGAAACTGTCGCTGCGGACACGGATTTTATTGCCGTCAATTTTTTCCTGATACGAAGTAAAACCGCCGTCTTTCGCCATCGCTTGAAACGGACAGCCGCCGCCGAGCGTGTTCGGCTCGTATGCGACTCTGCCTTTGTTTATCGTTTGGCGAAACTGCGAATCGCGCTGGTTGTTGTGAATCGGAGCAACCGGACGATTTATCGGAATTTCGTGAAAATTCGGTCCGCCCAAACGCGAAATCTGCGTGTCGAGATACGAATGCAGACGACCTTGCAACAGCGGGTCGTTTGAAAAATCAATACCGGGAACTATGTTCGACGGCAAAAATGCGACTTGCTCGGTTTCGGCGAAAAAGTTGTCGGGATTGCGATTCAGAACCATTTTGCCGATTCTCTGCACCGGAACAAGTTCTTCGGGAATAATTTTTGTCGCGTCCAAAAGGTCAAAATCGAATTTGTGTTCGTCTTCTTCGGCGACGAGTTGCACACCGAATTCCCATTCGGGAAACGCGCCCGATTCAATCGCTTCCCACAAATCGCGGCGGTGAAAATCCGCATCAAAGCCGGAAATCTTTTGCGCTTCGTTCCAAGCCACCGAATGAACGCCGAGCAAAGGCTTCCAATGAAATTTAACAAAAGTAGATTTGCCCGCTTCGTTGATAAAACGAAAAGTGTGAATACCGAAGCCTTCCATCATTCGCAGACTTCTGGGAATCGCGCGGTCGCTCATTGCCCACATAATCATATGTATTGATTCGGGCATCAAAGATATAAAATCCCAAAACGTATCGTGCGCCGAAGCCGCCTGCGGAATTTCGTTATTCGGTTCGGGTTTGACCGAATGAATCAAATCGGGAAATTTAATCGCATCTTGAATAAAAAAGATTGGAATATTGTTGCCGACTAAATCGTAATTGCCTTCATCGGTGTAAAACTTCACAGCAAAACCGCGCACGTCCCGCGCCAAATCGGTCGAGCCGCGAGAACCGGCGACGGTTGAAAAACGCACAAACACCGGCGTTTTTCTACTCGTGTCAGTCAAAAACCCGGCTTTCGTGTATTTTTCCATTGATTCGTAAAGCTCAAAATAGCCGTGCGCCGCGCTGCCGCGGGCGTGAACGATGCGTTCGGGAATGCGTTCGTGGTCAAAATGCGTGATTTTCTCGCGCATAATGAAATCTTCCAAAAGCGTCGCGCCGCGCTCGCCTGCTTTTAAGGAATTTTGGTTGTCGTTTATTTTTAAACCTTGATTAGTCGTCAAAGGTTGGTTTGCGCCGTCGGTTGTGTCCTGCGATAACTGTTCGATTTTTTTATCTGCTGCGTTGTTTGTTTCTTGTTTTTTTGCCATTTTATCTCCCAAGTTCGGTTCAAATTTGCGAAAATTTTTGTTTTAGTCAAAAATGTTTATGCCTTCAGAATATTTAGTGAAATGAGCGAGAGAAAATCGCTCGCATTTCAAATGTGGAAAATACCTTCGATAAATTATTCTAACTTTTTGCCCATCAATTTGAAACCGAAAATGTTTGAAATATTATTGTTCTCGCCGTAAAAGCACCTTCCAGACTAAAAAAAATGCCAATTGCCGACTTAATTTTATTGATTTTATTGTTTTTCGTCACAACTGCGGTCGGTGTGGTAACGGGAAGCAATTCGCTCGTTACAGTTCCGGTAATGTTTCAATTCGGCATTGACCCGAAAGTTGCGGTGGCGACAAATATGTTCGGCTTGACTTTTATGGCAATCGGCGCGACGCTGCCGTTTTTAAAGCAAGGCGCAATCAACATCAAGCGATTATCGCCGTTTGTGCTGTTAACTGTAATCGGTTCAGGCATCGGCGCGGTTTTGGTCGGTTTGATTTCAACCAAAGCAATTCCAATAATCGTTTCGGTTTCAATGATTTTCGTGGCGCTTTTTACTTTGATAAAACGCAGCACGGGTGTCGGAAAGACTGAAACCGTTTCGTCAAATTCACAAATTATTGCTTATATTTTGACATTTCTGCTGGGAATTTACGGCGGATTGTATAGCGGCGGATACGTTACGATGCTGACGGCTTGTTACGTTGCGTTTTTGGGAATGACTTTTACCGAAGCCGTCGCGGGAACGAAATTTATTAACATTTTTTCGTCCTCAATTGCTACAATTATTTTTATGTGGCAAGGTTTAGTTGATTATCGGCTCGGCGCGATTTTAGCCGTGACGATGTTTATTGCCGCGTATGTCGGCGCAAAAACCGTTACGCGCATCAACGATTTGTGGCTTAAACGAATTTTTTTAGCAACTGTGCTGATTTTAGCTTTGAAAATTTTAATTTTTGATATTTTAATTTAATGCCGACGGTTTTTCATTTTAACGGTTTCGATTTTATAATTTACTTTGGCGACCATTTGCCGAAACATACACATATTTTCAAAGCCGGAGCGAAACTCGTGATAAATTTAGGCGGCGAAAATACGTCGCCAAGTGTGCGAAACATCTCTGGAATGCGTCGCTGGTGATGTCAAACGAGCCTTAAAAATCGCTGATAATAATCAAAAATTTCTATTGGAAAAATGGAATGAAATCAATGGGTGAAGGATTAAAGTTACGAACAATCGAATATTCCGAAGAAGAATTCGAGCAAATATATCAAGAAGCCGTCAGGTGCGGCGCGGAAAGCCGTCGCACACAACCGCGTGTAATTTCCGCCAAATATGACCGCAAAACAAATCGTCTGATTTTGGAACTTCACAACCAAACGACATTTATCGTGCCGTGCGATTTGCTTCAAGGTTTGGCTGACGCCAAGCCCGAACTGCTTACCGAAGTAGAAATCTGGTCGGACGGCACGGCTCTTCATTGGGAAAAACTTGATGCTGATTTTTTGGTTATGCCGCTTTTGCAAGGCGTTTTCGGCGGCAAAACGTGGATGGCGAATTTGCCGAAACGCCTCACAAAACTTAAAAAACATTTATCTCAACCCGAAAAAAGAGTCGCTTAGTCGGCAAAAAATGTTAAATGCTAATTTACACGCCAACAACCGTTGCCCACATTGCCGACGAACTTCGCAAAATTATTGTCGGACAAGATGAAGTTATCGAGCAAATTCTGGTTGCCGTTCTTGCCGAAGGACACGCGCTTTTGGAAGGCGTTCCGGGAACGGCGAAAACTTTGACGGTTAAAACTCTGGCGCGGATTATCGGCGCGAGATTTTCGCGCATTCAGTTCACGCCCGATTTGATGCCGTCGGACATTACGGGAACGAATGTTTTTAATATGCAGAATTCGGAATTTTCCCTGCGTCCGGGTCCGATTTTTACCGACATCCTGCTTGCCGACGAAATAAACCGCACACCGCCGAAAACGCAAGCCGCGCTGCTCGAAGCGATGGAAGAACGCCAAGCGACGATTGACGGCAAACGCTACAAACTCTCGCCGATGTTCACGGTTTTAGCAACGGAAAACCCGATTGAATACGAAGGAACTTATCCGCTTCCAGAAGCGCAATTAGACAGATTTTTACTGAAAATACTGATTGATTATCCAAAACAGGATGCGGAACTCGAAATCGTTTCGCGTTGGGATGCGGGCTTTAATTCGCGTCATTTAGAGCAAGTTGACGTGCAGCCTTTGCCGGAAGCCGACGCGATTAAAAACTGCCGCGCCGAAATAAAAGCGATGCGAACCGAAGCGGGCATTCAAAAATATATCGTCGAAATCGTGCATAAAACGCGCAATCATCCGATGATTCTTTACGGCGCGAGTCCACGCGCTTCGGTTGCTCTGCTGCTTTGTTCAAAAGCGCTCGCGGCGATTCGCGGACGCGATTTTTCCACGCCGGACGACGTGCGCGACGTGGCTCTGCCGGTTTTGCGTCATCGGCTTGCGCTTCGTGCCGAAGCCGAACTCGACGGCGCGACCACCGATGCGGTTATTTCCGATATTATCAAAACCGTTGAAATACCACGCTGATTAAAACTTTAGAAAACTGAACTGAAAGTAATGCCTCAGTGAAAGGTGAAAAAGGGGAAAAGGGGAAAAGGGGAAAAGTGAAAAAGGGGAAAAAGTTTGGCTTGGCTCGGTGTAATCGTTTGCAGACGCGCATCGTCAAATTTTCTTTTGCTCGATTTGATATTTCCAACCGGCAGGAATAATTTTCATCGGCAAATATCTGAAAACTTTTTCCCTTTTTCCCTTTTTCACCTTTTCACCTTTTCCCCTTTTCCCCTTTTCACTGACCGATTACAACTGAAATCACAAAGAAATTGACTATTCACAAAATTTCTGGCATAAAATTAAAGGAAAAAGATTTTATGAAACAAAACTTGCTTTGCACCATAATCGGCATTACTACAAAAAGGGATTTTGCTTTTTAAGAGCCGAAGCCAAAGGTAAATCTTTGCTTACGAAGTCCCAAGTCAACAAACGGCTTGGGACTTTTCAATTTTGGATTTTAGATTTTGGATTTCGGATTTTTTGTCCGATAAATGTTAAGATTTCATTTTTATAAATTGGCGTTGGTTGCTGCTATCTGACCAATGACCACTGACTACCGACCACTGACAACCGACTATGAGTGAAACATTAGAACTTAAAAAAACAGTCAATCTTCCACGAACCGATTTCGCGCAAAAGGCGAATCTCGGACAATCCGAACCCGCGCGTCTGAAAAAATGGACGGATGCGAAACTTTACGAAATGATTCGTGAAGTGCGGAAAGGCGCGGAAAAATTTATTCTGCACGACGGTCCGCCGTATGCCAATGCCGATATTCATCTCGGAACTGCGCTCAATAAAATTTTGAAGGATTTCGTCGTCAAATCGCGCTCGATGATGGGTTTCGATTCGCCGTTTGTGCCGGGCTACGATTGCCACGGTTTGCCGATTGAAACATACGTCGAGAAAAAACTTGCTGAAAAGGGCAAAAACAAAGCCGATTTACCGGTTTCGACATTTCGCCGCTTGTGCCGCGAACACGCTTCCAAAGCGATGGACGGACAAACCGGAGATTTTACGCGGCTCGGCGTTTTCGGTGAATGGGACAATCCGTATTTAACGATGTCGAATGAATACGAATCGGAAACGGCGCGGCTTTTCGGCAGATTTTTAGAGCGCGGTTACGTTTATAAGGGTTTGCGCCCCGTTTATTGGTGCATTCACGACCAAACCGCTTTGGCGGAAGCGGAAGTAGAATACAAAATTCATAGTTCGCCGTCGGTGTATGTCAAGTTTCCGATGGTTTCGGATTTGAGCGCGATTGACGAAAAGCTGAAAGACAAGGATATTTTCGTCGTCATTTGGACGACAACGCCCTGGACTTTGCCCGCGAATTTGGGAATTACAGTTCATCCTGACTTTGATTATTCGGCAATTGAAGCGGGAAACGAAGTTTATATCGTTGCGTCGGAACTCGCCAAATCTTTTGCCGAAACTTGCGGACTTGAAAATGCACGGGAAATTGCGCGTTTCAAAGGTAAGCAACTCGATAAACTCGAAGCCAAACACGCTTGGTTGGACAGGCTTTCACTTTTGATGAACGGCGACCACGTAACTTTGGGCGAAGCCGACGCGGAAGTCGAACTCGACGTGCGTTTTGAAAATAAATCTTCAAACAAATCGGGAACGGGCTGCGTTCACACCGCGCCCGGACACGGACATGATGACTTTGTGATTGGGCGCGAATACGGATTGGAAGTTTATTGTCCGGTTGATAACGCGGGAAATTTTATTGCCGAAGTTAAGTATTTCGGTGGCGAAAATATCTTTGACGCGAATCCGAAAATCGTTGAATTTATGCGCGAAAAAGGCGTTTTGCTGAACGTGGAAAATTACAGCCATCGTTATCCGCATTGTTGGCGTTGCAAAAATCCCGTCATTTTTCGCGCCACGCCGCAGTGGTTTGTTTCGATGGACGCGGAAGCAAAAACGGGTGAAGAAATTTCGCTTCGCGCCAACGCTTTACAGGAAATTGCGAAAGTAAAATGGCATCCGACTTGGGGCATTGACCGAATGCGGAATATGCTCAAAGGTCGTCCCGATTGGTGTGTTTCGCGTCAGCGTTCGTGGGGCGTTCCGATTCCCGTTTTTTATTGCGCGGGTTGCGACGAAGCAGTTGCCGACGCGCAAATCGTCAATCACGTTGCGGATATTTTTCAAAAAGAAACGGCGGACGCTTGGTATAACCGCGAGGCGAAAGATTTGCTGCCCGAAAATTTCCAATGCCCAAAGTGTTCAGGCACAGAATTTACCAAAGAAACCGACATTCTTGATGTTTGGTTTGATTCGGGTTCGTCGTGCGTTGCCGTGTTGGAAACACGCGACAATCTGCAATTTCCGGCGGACGTTTATTTTGAAGGCGGCGACCAATTTCGCGGCTGGTTTAATTCGTCTTTGATGTGCGGACTCGCGGCGCACGACGTTGCGCCTTATAAACAAGTCGTTACATACGGTTGGGTGGTTGACGGCGAAGGCAAACAGATGCACAAATCCGGCGGCAACGCGATTTCGCCAAATGAAATCGTGCAAAAATCGGGCGCGGAAATTCTGCGCTTGTGGGCATCGGCGATGGATTCGACGCAGGATATGCGCTGTTCCGACGAAATTTTGTCGCGCATCGTGGACGCTTATCGTAAATTTAGAAATACGCTTCGTTACGCTTTGGGAAATCTCGACGGCTTCAATCCTGAAACCGATACGGCTGCATTCGCCGAAATGCAGGAAATTGACCGTTGGGCGTTGGCAAGTTTGGACGAAGCGATTGAAAAAGTCGTCGAAGGTTATGAAATGTATAATTTCCAAGCCGTTTATCAAACGCTTTATAATTTCGTTACCGTCACGCTTTCGGCGCGATATTTCGACATCATCAAAGACCGACTTTATATTTACGCGCCGCGTTCTGTCGAACGTCGTTCCGCGCAAACCGCGCTTTACGAAATCACAGATAATCTATCGCGTTTGCTTGCGCCGATTCTTGCTTTTACGGCGGACGAAGCGTTTGAAAATCTGCCGCATCAAAAACTTGCTTCCGTTCATTTAGCAGAATTTCCGAAGGTTTCGGGCGCGGATGATTTGCCGCTTCTGAAAGATTGGGAACGTATTTTCTCAATCCGCGACGAAGTTTTGAAAGCACTTGAAGAAGCGCGAAATGCTAAACAAATCGGTTCAAGTCTGGAAGCGAAAGTTATTTTGACGGTTGATAAAGACACGACTTATTTTCTGCTTTCGTATTACGAAGATTTGCGCTACATTTTTATCGTTTCGCAAGTCGAAGTTCATCAAGGCGATGCTTTCAATGTGGAAATCCAAAAGGCGGACGGCGCGAAATGCGAACGCTGTTGGAATTATTCAATTCACGTCGGCGAATCGGAAAAATATCCGTCCGTTTGCGAAAGATGTCTGGAAGCGTTGTCGGAAATTGAGCAAACCGCGACGGCTTAAAGCAATTTTCTCAAAAATGCGGAAACACGCACGTTAGTAAGTGTGTTTGATACTTGCGTCCTTAATGACGTGCGGGCTTCTGCAAAAAGTGAGAAAGCCTCATCAGAGTAATTTCGCGCCTTTCGCGGCAATAATATACAAACTCTTTTCATTTGCCGTATAATGAGGTTGTTATGATTAAATTGGTATCCAAAAAAGCGTCGAGAAAGACTTATAAAACGGGAGTAAATGAAATGGGATTGGTCTATGCGGAACTTGATTTGTTAAATGGCGGCGATGTTTATTTGCATCGGCAGGGTTTGCTTGACGAAAGTGAAATAAAACAAACAACTACAACGGCTTTGGTTGACAGCGGCGCGTATATGCTTTCGATTAACGAAACGATTAAAACCCAGCTTGATTTGCCTTTGATTGAGAAACAGTTTGTAACTTTAGCCGATGAATCATTGATTGAAGTTGAAATTGTCGGACCGGTTGAGGTAAAATTCGAGAATCGTTCGACGACCGTCAGAGCATTGGTATTACCCGGCGATGCGGAAGTCTTGCTCGGCGCAATTCCGATGGAAGATATGGACGTTTTGGTTGACCCGCGCCAGCGAAAATTGGTCGTCAATCCGAAACATCCGTATGTCGCCAATAAATATCTAAAATAAATCTTCTGTCTGTGTTTATCCCTTATAATAATTTACTGTGAATAAAAAAGATATACTTTGGAAAATTGGGTATTTAGTTGCTTCGGGCGCGGTTTTTTTGATTGACCAAACGACGAAGGCGTGGGCGATTCGCCGATTGCGTTTTGGTGGTGATAAAGAAATCATTCCGAATTTTCTCAATTTTGCGTATGCCGAAAACACCGGCGTGGCGTTCAGCTTTTTGAACGACCACGGCGATGCGGGACGTTGGGGACTTTCGGCGGTGGCAGGTATCGCGGCGGTTCTGGTCCTGTATTATTTTTGGCGAACTCCAAACACATATGACCGACTTTTAGGAGCGTTGGCTTTGCTTCTGGCGGGAATTGTCGGCAATGTTACCGATAGAATGCGCTTAGGTTTTGTCATTGATTTTATTGACGTGCAATTCGGCGGTTGGCATTATCCGACATTCAATATCGCCGATGCCGCAATCTGTATCGGCGCGGGTTTGCTGATTATCGATGTGTTTTTATCGAAAAAGAAGGAAGTAAAAGCGAATGATGCAAAATAATTTGATTAGGATTTTCTCAGAAGTGAAATTTTTAACGCAAAGACGCAAAGACGCCGGAGTAAGAAACATTTTTGATTGCTCAATCTGAATGCCGATTTTTAACTTCTCAATTAGTTTTAAAAACCTTTGCGTCCTCTGCGGCTTGGCGACTTTGCGTTAAAAAAGTCTTATTTCGAGAAAGTCCTATTTATAATTTTAAGGGCAAGGATAACCCAGACAGCAATTGCCGCAGTCAAACATACCTTCGGGACATTGAACATTCACATTCGAGCGCATCTGGTTTTCATATTCGATAATTATCGGCATCAGCACTCTTTCAAGTTCCTCTGCCCGCGCTATTCTCTTTGCCGCATTTTTGTCTTTTAAGCAGTAGCGCATCGCGGTTAGTTCCAATGCGTCAAGTACTGTTCTGAACCGCACGTAAGCCTGCGGAAAATTGCCTGAACCTTTCGAAGCGGCATTTTTCGCGGTAGAAGTGGTTGCTGCGGTGGTTTTACTGCCGGAAGTTTTACTTGTTGTAGTTTTCTTTGCTGCCATTTGTTTTTCTCCTATTTGAAATTTTCAATCATTGAAATTACTTGCCAATTGGCTTGTTTGCCATAATAAATAGTCTTGCCGTCGGGAGCGAAAGTAAGACTTGAAAAATAAACGCGGTTATCGCTGCTGCCGATGACCGTTTTTGCCATTCCGCCGGTTGACGGAAATGTTTGAATAACATCGTTATTATCCTTTCGCGCAACAAAAGCGAGCGTTTCGCGGTCAGGCGAAAGTTGAATGTTTAGAAAATACACCTCTTTGAGCGTGGAAATCAAGCGCGGCGTGCCGCCTTCTAAAGCGATTTGTAAAATATTTACATCAATCGGCAGAGTTTGCGCTTCATTATCACTCTTGATTGCTTTGAGAATCAGTTCGTTTCCCGACGGCGACCAGCCGACTGTCTGCACGACCGAATCGGATTGATAAATCTGATTGACTTTGCCATCTGCCGACATCCAAATACTCCAATGTTTTTTGCTTTGATTGTCAGTTGACATTGCCTTCCAAACGAGACGCTTGCCGTCGGGCGAGAAAATCGGATTAAAAAAGCGCAGATTTTTATCTTCGTTGTTTGTCAACTGACTTTCGCCCGCGCCGTCAATTGCCGTCTGCCGGATGTTTGAGAAACCTGCACGGTTGGCGCAGTAAATCAACGAACGACTATCGGGCGACCACTGATAATCTCGTATTTGAAAACGATTGAACGGTAACGTCGAAAAACCGGCGAAGAAAACTCCGTCGCTCGTTAATACCCGCTCATCGCCTCCGGTTGCGGATGTCAGCCAAAGATTTATTTTTCCGTCCGTCAGGCGCAGAAAAGCGACTTGATTGCCGTCGGGCGACCAATGCGGACTAAAGCCGTCCGGCGCAAGTTGAATCCGCCGGTTGTCGCCATTAGTTTTTTGCGCCATTATTAAACAATTGAACAATTTATCTCCGACGCTTGAACGCCGCGCCGCTTGATAAACTATCGTTTCGCCATTTGGCGCAGCGTCTTGCCAAAATTCGACGCCGATGTCTGAAGTCAGTTGAATTTCTTTTTTATCGTCGAGATTCACGCCCCACAAATCTAAATCGTCTTTGGTAGATTGGTAAAGAATTTTGCTGCCGTCCGCCGAAACGTCCGAAACATCGCTGTCGCTGTCGCTGAAAGTCATCTGCACGTTGGGTCGTCCGTCCAGAAAAGCCAGCCGGATTTGTTTCACTCCGTTGCGGTTTGAATTGTAAATAACGCGCCGTCCGTCGGGATGCCAAACGGGTTTGCCGTCTTCGTCAGCGTCGCCCGTCAGGCGCGTCGGATTCGCGCCGTGCAAATCGGCTTTCCACAAATCTTTTTGCCCGTCTTTTTTGTCCGCATAAATAATTTGCCGTTCATCCGGCGAAACACTGAAATCACGCCTGACAGCTTGCGACTCGTCAAAGTTCGTCAACTTTGTTATCTGTTTTGCGGCAAGGGCAAGAGCGTAAAGATTTTGCTGCATCTCGAAATAAACGGTTGCGCCGTCTTTCGACCAAAGAATCAATTGTCCCCGCGCATCAATCGGCATCAGCAGCGTGGCGGAACCGCCGAGTGCGGGAGTCATCCAGATTCCTTTGCGCCCGCCGCGGTCTGAAAAATAAGCGATGTTTCCACCGTCGGGCGACCAAATCGGACTTGTTTCAGTCGCGTCATCCTGTTTGCGCGTGAACGGTTCACCGCCGCCGATTTGTTTCAGCCAAATACTGTTTTTTCCGTTTTTGGCAGCGACAAAAGCAATGAGTTTTCCATCAGGCGAAAAACGCGCCCGACTTGAACTATCCTCGCCCAGGTCGCTTTTCCAACTCGTGATTTGTGACGAAGCCAGCGATGCCGGATTTATCTCCGTTGAACGCGGATTTTGCCGCCAATACCAAACCGCTAAGCCAATCAGAAAAACGAGCGCGGGAACTGCAAACCACAACCGGCGGCGTTTATTCGGGAGGTGTTCAGCGTCGGAAGTGATATTGGTCAGCGCGGGCTTTGAGAACGAGCCTGTCAAAGACGAGTTTGACTTTAGCGGATGAATGGAAGTAGTTAATTCACTTTGAAAAATTTTCAAATCGAGTAATAAATCTTTAACGACGTGATAGCGTTCCTCGCGGTTTTTGCCGAGAGTTTTTTTGATGATGTGTTCGAGTTCGTGAGGAATGTTCGGCGTGTGAATTGAAAGCAGCGGCGTTTCGGTTTTCAAAATCGCCGCCAGCATATCGCTTTTTGTTTCGCCCGTGAACGGAACGCGTCCCGCAATCATTTCATACATCACTATGCCAAGGCTCCAAATGTCCGTCCGCGCATCCGTTTCTTTGCCGCGTGCTTGTTCGGGCGACATATAAGCGGCGGTTCCCATTATCATTCCGGGCGTTGTGATGTGATATTCCTGCGTCGGTGCTTCGGGGTCAACATAGCTTAACTCGGAGGCGATAATTGTTTGCTTGGCTAAACCGAAATCTAAAACTTTTACCAAACCGTCGGGACGGCGCATAATGTTTTCCGGTTTGATATCCCGATGCACGATGCCCGCCGCATGTGCCGCCGACAACGCCGAAGCCGTTTGCACGGCAATCTCAAGCGCGTCTTCTAAAGTTAGTTTTTTAGTTTTGAGAAGTTGCCGAAGAGTTTCGCCTTCGACAAATTCCATAGCGATAAAATGCTGCGCTTCATTTAATTCACCAATCTCGTAAATCGTAACGATATTCGGATGATTGAGCGCGGAAGCCGCCCGCGCTTCCTGTTTGAAACGGCGCAAAATATCGTCATCTTTACCCTGTGCATCATTGAGTATTTTGATAGCGACTTGGCGATTCAGCCTCGTGTCCTGAGCCAGAAAAACCTCGCCCATTCCGCCTACGCCAAGCGCGGAAACTACCTTATAATGACTAATTTTATTGCCAGCCGAAACCATACCGAGTTGAGCAAATTTTAGCACAAACTTGGCGGAAACTCATCGAATTCTCCGACATTGTTTTTGTTATTGTAACTATTTTAATGTCTTATTTGACTACCGTAGCACCGCACTTCAATGCGGTGCTACGGTAGTCAAAGAGCGCAAGCCATAAATAAATTTAGGCGAATGGCTTTTTTAAACGTGCAGACATTGGTTGCGCCGTATCGTCGGGCGATTTGCAAAATTGTTTCGCGTTTGTTTTGAAATTCGTCAAATCTCATTATTCTACTTTATCAAATGCGGCAATCTTACGGCGGAAAACCGACTTTTCGCAGCAACTCCTGAAAGCGCGGGTCGTCGCGCAACGGGTCGAGGCGCGGGTCAACTTTGAGCAGCGTCATAAAGTATTCGCGGTTTTCGTAAGACTTGTTCAGTTCGGCAAACGCCTCGTCTTTTTCGCCGAGTGCCGCGTAGAGTGTTGCCGTGAGATAAGCCGCCCTGTTGTGGTCACCGGTCGCGTCACGCAAAAATCCTTCCCAACCGCCTTTCGCAAAACTCTCTCGTGCTTGCTCCGCATGTTGAGGATTGCCTTGGAGTTCTCGACCTTTGGCGCGTTCTTCGAGGCTTTCGGCATATTTGCCTTTCATCTGATAAGCGAAGCCCAGACTAACGTGCGCCGCCACAAAAGTCGCATCCAGTTCTAACGTCTTTTTCAGTTGCGCGATTGCCTCATCGTATCGGCGGGCGTAAATCAAACCTTCACCATAACTGCGGTTGATGCGAAGCGAGAGCGGCTCAATCTCTAATGCCCGACGATATTTGGCGAACGCTTCTTCGTGTCTGCCGAGACGAGTGAGCAGAGAACCGTAACTAGAATGCGCCAGCGCGTAGTTCGGATTCAGTTCAATGGCAGTTTTGTTCTCGCGTTCCGCGGCGGCGAAATCGTAATCGTAATCAAGCAAAACCCGTCCGAGCGCAACGTGTGCTTCCGCCAAATTATTATCCAGCGACAAGGCTTTCAGCGCGGCTTCACGCGCCTTCGACATTACTTCCTGAGGCTTTGTGAACGAAAGCAGCGGATATGCATCGGCAATACCGGCGTAAGCCAAAGCATAATTCGGGTCAATGGCGATTGCCTGATTGAAATACTCGATTGCCTTTCGGTGATTTTCGGCGGTGCTTTTGTTCCAGTAAAAACGTCCTCTCAAATAAAGCTGATAGGCTTCGGCGTTTTCCGTGTAGTTCTTCGCCAACTTCTGCTCGTCCGCGCCCGATATTTTCGTTTTCAATTTCTGCGACACATCACGTGCAATCTCGCTTTGCAAAGAAACAAGGTCGGCGGTTTTGCGGTTGTATTGGTCGCCCCAAATCCGATTGCCGGTGGTTGCGTCAACCAATTCCAGATACAAAATCAAATCCTGTCCGCGCTGAACCACGCGCCCGTTCAAGATTGCCTGCACGTTTAATTCTTTACCGATTGTCTGCGCGTCTATCTCCTTGCCTTTGTAGCGAAACACGCTTGACCGCGCTTTGACGTTCAAGTTCGGCAGTTGCGACAAACTGCTAATCAGCGTTTCGGTCATTCCGTCCGACAGATATTCGATGTCGGCATTTCCGCTTTCATTGACAAACGGCATCACGGCGATTGATTCGATTTGTTTGGTGTTTGCAATGCGATTTGAGAAAAGCCAATAACCCAAGCCAGTTGCCGCCAGTAAAACCAGCAAGCCAGCCGCGAAACCGAGTTTGTGTTTTTTGATTTCACGGGCAACATATTCCGCACTCGAAGATTGATTGGAAAAGTTGTTTTGCGTGGAAATCGCCGCCGGATGAATCGCCGTCGCATTCTCACTCGATTGATTCGGGCTGACGTTTGACGATTTCGCCGAAGTCGGAATCTGTGAGCGTTCGAGTTCTTCGGCAAATTCGAGTTCGCGTTTCAAATTCTTCACGTCAAGCAGAAAGTCTTTGACTGTTTGATAACGCTCATCCGCTTTTTTCTGCAATGATTTTCTGATGATGCGCTGTAATTCGGGCGGCATATTTCCATCGAGCGGCGCGGGTTCACGAGCGAGAATCGCGGCGATGGAATCATTCGCCGTTTCACCCGCAAACGGTGTTCGCTTCGTGAGCATTTCGTAAATCACCACGCCCAGACTCCAAATGTCCGAACGCGCATCAACCGCTTTGCCGCGAGATTGTTCCGGTGACATATATGCGACCGTTCCCATCACCAAGCCGGGCGACGTTTTGACTTGCGCCCGCGTTTCGCCTTCGCTGTCAACAGCAGCGGTTTTCTTTTCCGTCAGTTTCGCTAAACCGAAATCGAGGACTTTCACCAAGCCATCATCACGAAGCATCACGTTTTCCGGCTTGATGTCGCGGTGAACAATTCCGGCATTGTGCGCGGCGTTGAGCGCGGCGGCAACCTGCAAAGCCGCGTCCAAAGTTTCGCGCAAAGTCAGCGGTTCGCCTTTCAGACGGTCGCGCAAAGTTTCGCCTTTAATCAACTCGGTGGCGATAAACCGCAAATTTTCAAAGCTGCCAATCTCATAGACCGTAAGGATATTCGGATGATTGAGCGCGGACACGGCTTTGGCTTCCTGCTCAAAACGGCGCACGCGGTCTTCATCGTCGGCAACTTCCGCGAGCAAGACTTTCAGCGCAACTTGTCGCTCAAGTTTGGTATCTTGGGCTAAATAGACTTCGCCCATTCCGCCCGCGCCGATTTTGGAAACGATGCGGTAATGCGACAAATTGGTGTTGGCTTCGAGTTCTTTATTCATCTGCTTCAAATTCATTCGGGCAGATTCATCCGTTTCAATAAATCCTTGAAGCGCGGGTCGTCGCGCAGAGGTTCATACGGAATTTGCCATCGGATTGTCGCTAAATTCCCACTTCGGTTTTGGAAGTCTTTTTCCAACCCTTTAAACGCCTTGTCCTTTTCGCCCAGTCCCGCATATACGGCAGCGACATATAATCCAGCCGCTTCCTTTTGGGCGTATTTATCTTCCAGTTCTTCGACAACGGCGATTGCCTCGGCTCGTTTTCCCGTAGCGGCAGAGACATAACCG
>JBPCPU010000243.1:0-11117 GCA_050998795.1 Pyrinomonadaceae bacterium | reverse complement strand
CCCGTTACACCGACCGCGCGAATCAATTGTGGATTTTCATCAGGCATTCTGCATTTGACGTTTTTCGCTCTGCGCTAAAATCTGTTCGTAAAATTTAATATAGTGCGGAATGATTAGCTCAGAGCCGTAACGCGCAACGGCTGATTCACGCGCCTTTGCGCCGAATGTCTGACGCATTTCCTCATCGCGTAAAAATTTCATCACGTCATCCGACATTTTTTCCGTGTCGCCGATGTCGCTCAGAAAGCCGGTTTCGCCGTCGGTAACGACTTCGGGAATGCCGCCGATGCGCGTGGCGATGACGGGAACTTCGCAGGCTTCGGCTTCGAGCGCGGCGAGTCCGAAAGATTCTAATTCGGACGGCAGCAGAAAAACGTCGGCGATGCCGAGATAATCGGCGATGTTCGCCTGTTTGCCGACGAAGACGACTTCATCTTTGACGTTTAATTGTTCCGCCTGATAGTAACAAGCCGAGCGTTCGGGTCCGTCGCCGACCATAATCAATCGGGCGCGTCCGCCTTTCGCTGTGACCTTTGCGAGAATCTCGATGCAGTCAATCGGACGTTTAACGGCGCGAAAATTGGAAACGTGAACCAATAATTTTTCGCCGTTCGGCGCGAGTTCATCACGCAGAGGCGATTCGGGCAAGCGTTTGTAATGACACGAGCAGATAAAATTGGGAATAACTTCGATTTCGTCAAAATCGAAGGTTTCAATCGTCGCTTGTTTTAAGAATTTGGAAACTGCCGTTACGCCGTCCGATTGCTGCAAGCCGTAGCGCGTAATCGGCAAGTAAGAACGGTCTGCGCCGACCAAAGTTATATCTGTTCCGTGCAGAGTTGTGATAACCGGAACGTACCGTTTTTGCTTGATTGATTCGCGGGCGAGAATTGCCGAAATTGAATGCGGAATCGCGTAATGAACGTGCAGTAAATCCAGCTTTTCCGACCGTGCAACAGTCGCCATTTTCGTCGCCAGAGCCAAATCATACGGCTGATGCTCAAACAGCGGATAGGACATCATCTCGACTTCGTGAAAATGCACGCGCTCGCCGAGTTCCGTTAGGCGGGTCGGCAGCATTGAAGAAATAAAATGGACGTTGTGACCGCGTGCGGCAAGTTCGCGCCCCAATTCCGAACCGACAATGCCGCTGCCGCCATAAGTTGGATAAACCGTAATTCCAATGTTCATAAATTATCCAATGTTCATAAATTAAATGATTAACTGAAAATTGCTATTTGTTTAATTTACCACTAACCATTAACAATTTACCATTAACAAATAAAGGTTGTTTTTTCGGTTTGCCTTTCGCTTTGTATTTATTACTTGCTAAAATTAAAGCGTAGGGAGTTGTTTATGAAAAACGAAAAAGATTTGCGTTTTGCGGGAACGGTTGACCACCTGGCTATTAAAACAGGTGATTTGGAAAAAGATGTTGATGAATACAAGCGTTTAGGCTTTACCGTCGAAACGGTTTATGAAGATTGGGCGATGATGCGTGATGCAAACGGTTTCGGAATCGCGCTTTTACCGCCGAATTCAAAACATCCGGCGCATATCGGGTTAAAGGTGGCAACATTGGAAGAACTGCAAGCCGCTGCTGAAAAAGAAGGTCGCCCGATAAAACCGCACCGTGACGGAACATCATCTTTTTATACGAAAGGCGTTGGCGGTCAGATTGTCGAACTGATTTATTATCCGCCCGATTTAAATGGATAGCGAAAAATGGAAAATGGAAAATTTAATTTCATTGACAATTTTCCGTTTTCCATTTTTAATTTTTCGTTATGAACAAACTTCCACGCGAGTTTTACACGCGCGACGACACTTTGCAAATCGCACGGAATTTACTCGGTAAAATTCTCGTTGTTCCAACCAAAAACGGCGAAAGAGTGGCGGCAATGATTGTCGAAACCGAAGCGTATCTCGGCGCGATTGACAAAGCCGCGCATTCTTACAATAACCGCCGCACAAAACGCACCGAAACGATGTTTGCCGTTGGCGGCACGGTTTATATTTTTTTTATTTATGGAATGTATTTTCAGTTTAACGTCGTCGTCGGGGAAAAAGACACGCCGCACGCGATTTTGATTCGCGCCGTCGAGCCAACCGAAAACATTGAAGTTATGCGCGAGCGGCGCGGCACGATGCTTGATAAAAATCTGACTTCGGGACCCGGAAAACTCTGTATCGCGCTCGGAATTGATAAGACTTTCAACAATGAAAATTTACTCGGAAACCGCGTTTGGCTGGAAGAAGGAAAGACATTTTCCGCCGCCGAAATCGAAAGCGGAAAGCGCGTCGGGATTGATTATGCCGAAGAATTTGCCGAAAAACCGTGGCGTTTTTGGGTGAAAGATAATTTGTTTATCAGTCGAAAATAATCTTGAATTTGGATAGTGAACTAAAAGTAGTATTGAACAAAAATCTCACCGCCGCAGAAGCAGAGTTTCTCAGGGTTTTCAAGAGCCGTTTTTCTGAAAAATAGTGAATATGAATAGCCAATAGTGAACAGTTAATAGCGGTGCGCCGCATTAGCAGCTATCAACTATTCGTTGTTAACTGTTCACTATTTTTCAATTATACCAAACCAACATTTTCGTTTTGGTATTAGAGAAATCTGCATTCAAAATTCACATTCAATCGTGCCATCTCTCCGTCATATCACACCACATCACAAGTCCGCGCCAATGAGCGAATCTTTCGTAGAATTTTTCAATTTGTTTATCGTCGCAAATCGTTTCGCCGTTATGTTTTTTATAAAACTGTGACCGCAGCCACGAATCGAGCGCAAGTCCGTCGTAACGTCCGACGAGTTTCAGAAGATTTTCCGCCGCGTAATCGCCAACGCCTTTGATTGTTTTCATTTCCCTTTTGAGTTCTTTTGTCGGCAAATCGGAATCCAGCCAACTTTCGGGATTGATTTTTCCGCCGGCGACCTTTTCCGCCAACTCCGCAAAATACGGCGCACGATAACCGGCGCGAATTTCGTTTTTATAAAATTCGGCTGATTGACTTGCCATTTGTTCGGCGGTTGGAAATGCTTTTTTATCGTTTTTGGTCGGCGTTCCAAGTTTTTCGACCAGATTCGTCGTCATTTTTTTCGTCAACGCCCACGAGCAGTTCGTCGTGCAGACGGTTTTTACCAAATCTTCAAAAACCGTCGGAGAACGAAGCATTCTGCCCGTGTTTGTTTCAGAAATCCAGGCAAGTTCTTTTTTTGTCAGCTTATAAAATTCGCTCAAATCATCGTCAAGCCGCAAAATATGTCTGACATCGCGCCGGATTTTTTCTTCGTTGATTTTGCCATCCGATATTTCGATTTTAAGTTTTCCGGCTGTTTCGCTGATAGTTGCCGAAACCGGAATTTTTGAATTATTAAAAACATAGCTTAAACGCCAGTTTTCCTTGTCCAGTTCAAATGGCAAAAGCTCGCACCAGCCGTGGCTGAAAACCGTGCGTGTAAAATTAAAATTTTCAGGAGTTTCAAGAAAAAATGTTTCCGGCATACTTACGTTTCGGTCAGCATTTTTGTAAAAGACGTTAGACAAATAAACCGTCGGTAACGCCTTTTTCGTAAATAATAAACAGCCCAAGTCCGACGCTGACTAAGCCCGCGACGCATTGCAGGACAAAATTGAAACGATTAAGGCGCGAAGCCGTCAGATGAAAAGGCAGACCGACGAGAAAACTCATCAGCATCATTCCGCCGATTGAGCCGATGCCGAAAATTACGATATACAGCAAACCCATCAAAGTCGAGCCGATGGTTGGAATAACAATCAGCATCAACGCCGCGCTGCCCGCCATTCCGTGAACCATTCCAATCAATAATGCGCGTGGATTAAACGAAAAACCGTGATGCGTGTGCGGTTCGTCCTCGTGTCCTTTTTCGTGCAGATGCGGGTGAACATGCGCGTGTTCGCCGTGCGCGTGTGAGTGAAAATGAAGTGTTCCGCCTTTGATTAGTTTCCGCAAGACATTTAAGCCGAGAAAAACCAACATTATACCGACACAGAATTCCAATGCTTGTTCGGTCTTTTCGCTGATTTGAAAATCCAGCAAAAGCACAAAAATTCCCGCGACAAAAAGTGAAATTGAATGACCTAAACCCCAAAGTCCGCCGACAAGTGCCGAACTCCAAAGACTTTTGCGTTCGGAAACAATAGTTGAAACTGCCGCCAGATGGTCGGCTTCCGTCGCGTGTTTTAATCCGAGAAAAAACCCGAAAAACAAAACACCCGTCGTTGAAGTCGCAAAAAGCAATAAAGATGCTGTCATTGGCAAAACCTTGTCTGGGAATTAAATCTATACTAAAGAGTTATAACAGATAACCGCGCCAACGCAAGCGATGACAAACGCGCTGAAAACAGGCAGGGCTTTGATGATGCGGTTACTGCTCAATTTAGGATTATCAAAAAACTTTCCGGTGTATAAAAAAGCAAGTCCGACAGCCGTCAGCGTCGCCGCTAAACCGAAGCTGAAAACCAGCGTTAAAACGATTCCGTAACCGATGCGATTAAGGTTAATCGCCGACAGCATTAACACAAGCGCCGACGGACACGGGAGCAACCCGCCGGAAATTCCCAACGCCAGCAAACTGCGCCAGGTGATATTTTCAGGCGGCAAATGCGTGTGTGTCGAACCGCCGTGCGTATGCGCCAAACCGTCGTGCGTGTGATTATGCGTGTGGTCATCGTCATTGTGCGAATGGTCGTGTTCGGAATGCGGATGAATATGGTCGTGATGATGATGAACGTCTGTTTTATAGCCTAAAACCGTGAACAAACGGTCTTTGAAAAGCGTCAAACCGATAAACAAAACCAGCAAACCCGAAACGAAACTCAAAAACGGCATCAATGTTTCGGGCAAAATATAATTTGACGCGAAAAGCGTCAGCAGTCCGAGCGCGAAAACGCCGAGCGTGTGCGTAATAGTGACGATTGCACCGAGAAATATCGCGTGTTTGACCGTTCCGCGCGAGCCGATAAGATACGCGCCGACAACCGTTTTGCCGTGTCCGGGCGACAGCGCGTGCATCGCGCCGAAACCGAAAGCGAGGAGCAATCCGAACAAAATAATAGACGGCGTAACTTCGGGAACGGCAATCAATTCGGCGAATTTATCTTTTTCGACGGGAGCGGAAATATGTCCGTCGCGGTTTTGTAAAGGCTTGACGTCAGCCGCAAGGATTGAAGATGTGAATGAAAATTCCGCCTTTCTTTCGGCAAGCGGCGCGTTGAGATTTTCGCCCGGATACGATTTCAGTTCGTCAGTAATACCACTTCCGAACGCCGTGCTGTTAAAAACACTGATGCCGCCCACGCGCTCGACAACGATTTCGTTCCAACCGATGCGCTCGGCGTTATTTTTATTTTCAAACTTCAATTGGTGAACGGCTTTTGCATCTAAACCCGGCAAATCACCGATTAAATCCCATTCGATACGAAGCGTCGGCAAATTGCCCGAACCCGGCGGCAAGCTGATATTTTTTGCAGTCGAACGAAGCACAATCGGCGAGTCGTCAACCGAAAGCTGCAAGTTTGCAATATATTCCGGTGTGAGGTTTTCGGCGTAAGCGTTGAGTTCTTCTTCGGAAAGTGCGCCGTCTTTGTTCGTGTCAATTTTCTGCGATTCCTGAAAAGTCGGAATTTCCGCCAGATCCAAAACCGCCCGCAGTTTGACTTGCGATTTTTCGACTTCAATCCGTGAATAGTGATTGACGGTAAAATTGCCGAGCGGATGCGCCGTCGCCAATCCGACAAAAGTAAAAATTAAAAGCGCGGCAAATATGTAAATCTCTTTTCGCATAAAAATTAACATTTAGAGTGGATTTTTGAGTATTCAGAAACCGGTAGTGTTTCAGATTATATGCTCAATGAAGGGTTAAACTTTATTACTTCGGAATAGATGATAGATGAAGGATAATAGCTGAGAGATTATTCGGGCTTTATCTTTCATCTATCATCTATCATCTTTCATCTATTCCGAAGATTTTCCTTCGGCATAAATTGTCAAACATTACCCATAAACCGACTCTAACAAAGAGGATTTCTTATCCCTATTTATCTTGTTATTCGTGTCAATCCGCCTTGCGGGTTTATTATTTCATAAAGCTAAAAGTTCTCTAAACAAAAATTATTTCAATTCCTGCAACGCAGACTTGGCAGCCTCCGCTTGAAGAATATCAAACGACGGGTTCAACTGCACAGCCTTTTGCAGATATTCAACGGCAGCTTTTTTGTTGCCTAAACCTTTTTCAATCATTCCGGCGTGATAAAAAATTCGCGCATCCTTTGTTTTCAGGCGCATCGCTTCCGTTATCATCTTTTTCGCTTCTTCAAATTGTCCTTTTTTATACAGCGTCCAGGCGTAAATGTCCGCCGTGTAAATATCTTTCCGCTTTTCGTGTTCGGCGGCGGCAATTTGCCGGGCTTCGTCAAGTTTTATGTCGTGGTCCGCCCAGAGCAGTGCAAGTGTGCGTTGGTCAATATTGCCCAACTTTTGTTCGATAAATTCCGCTAAATCATATTGTTTCCGCGCTTCTTCCGCTTTGCCGATTTTTGAATAGACATCGCCGAGCGCAATAACAGTTTGCGTTAAAGGCACGCGCTCTTGTGACTGCATAAGAAATTTGGCGGCATTTTCATAATCACCGGCGGCGGCACGGGCATTTCCCTTGCCGGTCAAAGCCAAATGGTAGTTCGGAAAAACCTGCAAAGCCTCGTCATAAACTTTCCCGGCTTCTTCATATCGTCCGACCTTAAAATATTCGTTACCCAAATGAACTAAACACCAGGCTTGCGCTTCTCTGTCTTGCGGGTCGGCGATTCGTGCCGCCATTCTCATCGCGTCAATCGCGCCCTCACTGTCGCCGTAATGTGAACGAATATATGAAACGCGGGCATACGATTCCATCGTCGGACGCAAATCAACCATTTGCTGAACGGCATCGGCGGCTTCCTTATAATTTCCGAGTTCGACATTGGCGTCGGTTAGAACGCCGTAAATAAAAGCGTCCTGCGGATACGCTTTTTGTAACTGCGTGCCTGCTTCCAGAGCTTCCTGAAAACGATGAAAGGTTAAAAGTAAAGATGCTTGAAGTTTCTTTGTACCAGAGTTATCGGGTTCAAGTTCAAGTGCGCGGTCAATCGCTATTTGGGCTTTTGAATTTAAGCTGAAATCACCCGTTTCACGCGCCCGGCGAATATAAATAATAGCAAGTATGTTATAACCGTTTGCCGCATTCGGCATTTTTTCGATAACTTTTTGGGCGGCATCAATTTCCGCATCACCGGTCAAAGTTACCGCTGACGAACTTGCCGCACTTTCCGCCTTTGACGCATCTTGTTTCACACATCCGCCAGCCGCAAAAATCAATATGCCTGAAAATACGAGTGCGACTAACGAAAGAAAATTTGCTTTTATCTTTTTCATTTTCCCTAATTGAAAGAGTGAATCGGAGCGAAAGAAAATCTAACGCCCCGATTCATTTTTATTAGCAATTCACTATTAAAAACTGCTGTCTTTGTTATTAACGATTGTCAACTGATAATTCCTTAGCTGCATTTTCAGTGCCTTGCGGTACTGAAGTTTGAGTAGCCGGAAAATTCAATAGACGCGGTTGATTTCCCTGATTCGGCGTTTGCAGATACGGGAAACGGGTTAGAAACCCTTCAAAGTTTGCAGAAACGCCGTCGCCGAAAGCATTATTCGGTGGAACATTAAATGCAGGTGTGAACGGCGTTCCGCCAAGAAGAGCGCGAACCTCGATGTCTAAAACGTCGTCAAAGACGCGCCTTCCGTTCGGGAAACCGGCAACATCGCCGCCAAGCAGACCCAAACGGCTCGCCGACGCAGATGCAGTTACTGGAATAGCCGTGTTCAAACGTAACATTTCGTGCGCCTGTCCGTCATTGCCGGGACCGCCGATAACCGTTGTGTAATTTGGTCCTGTAATCGGGTTAACCGGAATACCGAATACGAAAATTTGTGCAATATCCATACGCGGCGCGGGCGGAATGTTAATAGGAACAGGATTACCGTTCACGCTGCCATTAGCGTTACCCAGCGGACCATAAGCACCCAGAGCAAACCGAATAACTTTCGGAAGTTCCGGGTCAAGCACGGCAGCGACCACAGGCGCAACAGTGAAATCTAATGACGGCGACAGCGAATTGAAAGCATCTTTCAAACCGAGCGGAACTATAACTTCATTGATAAGCGGGTTGCCCAGACGAGATATTTGTACCCATGTACCCTGTCTGTTTCTTGAACCGTCTGCGCCGATAACTGTAGTTGAACGACGGCTGGCAGTTGAAAAAATGCCGATCACTGCATCCGAAGCTGTTGAACTTGCCGGAATAGCGCGCGTGCGGGTTAACTCCTGAATTGGAACTTCAATCGCAATCGTGCTGACGTTTGCAGTTCTTGTTGAGTCAACACCGCCGGTTACTCCGAGTGAACGATAACCGATAGCGTCGAAAACGCCAAGGTCAAGGAAAAATCCTTCGTCGCGTTGTCCGGCGAAAACTCTTCCGTTGAGACCACCGCTGACAGGCATATTATACACCGCTGGTTGACCTAAATTAGCTTCGTAATTCGGCGTAACGCGCGGTCCGATATTTGACGGAGGTGTACGAAGTCCGCCGACGAGGAATTGTCCGCGACGACCGCTTGAACGGTCAACGCGTCGGACGGTATAAGTCTGCGGCATATTGTAATCAATGTCATTTAAATTACTGATAACGCCGTCCTGATTAACCGTATTCATACCCAACACCGTATTCGGGTTGAAGATTTGCGTTGTAAATTGGAATTGATATGTAATATCTTCCAAACCGTCGCCTGTGTTGTCAATTTTGATTTCATACAAAACAGTATCGTCAAAGCGGAAAAATTGAGGTCCGTCTGATGGACCTTGAAGCGGAATAAAATTAGATATAATCGTGACAAAACCGTCGCGTCCCGCTTCAGTGCTGCGAAAAGCGTAGACATCAGTGTTATCGGCGAATCTGTCCATACTGATAAGCGGTGCTTCAGCGTGGCTCGACGCAAAAGTCGGCAGCCCGGTTAAACTTAAGCACAATGCTAAAACAAAGAAAATGCGAGTCATTTTCAAACTTTTTTCATAAAAAACTTTTTTCATTTTTTCTTCTCCTTCCCTTAATTACTAAATTAAAGGTGTCGCATCGAATCTTTTGGCAAACCACACGACGACCCTTATTAACCTCTTTAATGTGTATCATAATTAGCGACCGGATAATCTCCGTTCAGCCCGAATGTTCTCGTCGTCAATCCGCCGTCCGAACTCCGTATGACATAAAACGTCGAGTTCTGCGGGCGATAAACCGAAACATCTGTTCGCCCGTCGCCGTCATAATCGTTCTGCGTCGCATAATCCGATTCCGAGCCAAGCTGAACAGTATATAAACCGTTGTCTGAACTACGCAATACAAACCACTGAAAAGCTGAGCCAGTCCGCACTACCGCAAAATCGGTACGTCTGTCGCCGTCATAATCACCCGGCACGACTAAATCGCTGCCCACTCCAAATTGTGCACTGGTAAAACCACCCGAACTACGGCTCACGAAGAAAGTCGCCGGCTGATTGCCCACGCCGCGGAAAACAGCCAAATCAAATCTGCCGTCGCCATCGTAATCGCCCGGTGCGACAACATCTGTGTCTGCTCCAAACTGCTCGGCTCGAAAGCTGTTGTTTGAACCGCTGTTTAAGATAAACCACGTCATCACGCCATTGGCACGCCGCACCACCGCATAATCGGTGCGTCCGTCATTATCATAATCACGGGCTACGGGTTCATCACCGTTTTGCCCGAATTGTCTGGCAACTACAACATTGTCAGAACTGCGGCGGACAAAGAAAGTTCCGGTTGTTCTGCGAAAAACAGCCAGGTCGGTAATGCCGTCGCCGTCATAATCGCCCGGCGTCAAAATATCGGTGGCGGCATCGCCAAACTGCACGCCGAAAAAGGCAAGATTACTAGCTGCCGAACTCGGATTGATAAACCAGAAATTATTGCTCGGACGGAAAACAACAAAATCAGCCCGTCGGTCGCCGGTAAAATCAAGAAGATTCAATGCACGATTGTTTTGTGCGTTTACATCCGTCATTCCGGCGAAAAGAAATAAGCCTAATAAAATAGGCACAATAGCAAAATTTTGCCTACGAAAAATTTTATTCATTTATTTGCCCCCTCGAAAATTTGTCCCTTGAAGAATATGGTAGTGTTTCGTAATTTACAATAAATCAAATGTGTCATAAACATCTATCATAAAATTTGAAACACTACCTATAAAAAAACGGAGCATTCACATTTTGCAAGTAATTGTTGAAAACAATTTATGCTCCGAAAAATAATACTACGATAAAGCATTCGACAAATATAACAAAACAGATGCGAATCAAGCAATGTTTTTCAAAATTCTAATGCAATTCCGAGAATGCCAGCCTGCGCCTACATTTGCTTTTGTTAGTGTCTATTCTTTCAAACACGCTGTCAATGATAAAGCCGGAACGCGCGTGAGCGCGTCCGGCTGTTACTGTTTTTAGTGTGTATCATAATTAGCAACCGGATAATCTCCGTTCACCCCGAATGTCCTCGTTACCGTTACGCCGTCCGAACTGCGCGTTACATAAAACGTCGAATTCTGCTGCCGATAAACTGATACATCCGTCCGCCCGTCGCCGTCGTAATCGTTCTGTGTCGTCAAATCCGGTTTCGAGCCAAGCTGAACCGTCTGCACCGAGTTGTCAGAACTGCGCAATATGAACCAGAAATATGCCGAACCCGTTCGCACCACCGCAAAATCGGTGCGTCCGTCGCCGTCATAATCGCCCGGCACCACCAAATCACTGCCGATGCCGAACTGTCTGGCTATGTCGCCGCCCGAACTGCGCCGCACAAAGAAAGTTGCCGGCTGGTCGCCGACACCGCGAAAAACAGCCAAATCAAATCTGCCGTCGCCGTCGTAATCGCCCGGTGCAACGACATCTGTGTCTGCTCCAAACTGCTCGGCTCGAAAGCTGTTGTTTGAACCGCTGTTTAAGATAAACCACGTCATCACGCCATTGGCACGCCGCACCACCGCATAAT
>JBPCPU010000114.1:0-53991 GCA_050998795.1 Pyrinomonadaceae bacterium | reverse complement strand
ACTAAAACTAATTGTTCTTTTATACTTCTCATTGTGTAATCTCCTTATTTTTGAGCAGTGTTTTTCTCAAAATCATTCTACTCATTTTTTGGAGATTACATAATTTTCTAATCAAGACTCAGGTTAATTTAAGTTTCTACCGCTTTTGTTTTAATACCCATTAGAATATTATCTGAATTCAGTCCGACAATATAAATATCTAAATTGATATTTCCAATCTTAAACACTTTTAGATTGCTTAGATTTTTCTCAAGTAAATCTTTAAGTTCGGCAAATTTTTCGGCAGTTGCTTTCTCTTCATCGCCAAACCAGTCCTGCATTTCCGTTAAACGCGCAAAAAACCCGGTAAAATCCCTTTCTTCAACAGGTGTATCAACCGCGCCTTCTATTTGTTTCAAAACTTCTTCAGATGTAACTGTTCCAGATTTTTTTCCGACAAAAGGGAGAATTTCGGCATCGGTTTCGCTAATGTAATATAAACCTTCGGCAGTTTTTTTTATCTGTTTTGCCAATTTGTTTTCATTCGCAGCTTTTTCTCCGGCAATTTTCATCTTTTTTTTTCTTTTTGGCATAAAATTTTGCTCCAAAATTCCGAACAAATACAGTCTAACATAATCTAAAATCCTGCCAAGTGTCTGTTAAAACAAGCCTTTATCAGATAAAAAAATTTATTAAAAAAACCTGTGGATTTCTCTTGCAATTTTGGTTTTTATTTGATAGTCTGTGAGCCGTTTCCAATGATTTAAATTCTTGTAAATTATTGTAAATAAAACACTTAAAGTTTTACTTTAACTTTTAAGCGACTTTCCACAAGCCTGTGGAAAACCTTGTGGAAAACTTTTTAACGAGGTCGTTAAAATTCTTAAAAGTTACCATAATAGAAAGGTTTGTAAGACTTTGTTAATAGTATTTCAGAGAGTGCTTAAAGAAAATTAAAAAAAGAGATTTTGCTTAAAAGTTTCATTTCAGATTTAACAAAAATTTAGCGGAGAGAAGCTATGGAAATGTCGTTAGAAAAGGCAAATGTTTGGAACAATATTCTTCAATCGGTAGAAAAGCGTCTGAACAAACAAATTTTTGATGCGTGGTTTCGTCCAATTCAGTTTAACGGCTGCGACGAACAAGATAGGATTCTGCATCTGCAAGCCAGCCAGGTTACAAAAGATTGGATTAGCAGTTATTATCTGGAAGTCATCAATCAAACGATGAAGGAACTTAATATGTTCAATTATCAACTGGATTGGGAAATCGTAAAATCGGAAATGGACGAGGAAAATTTTAAGGAAGATGACGATGGAGAATTTTTCTTTGAAAAGCAGAATGGAGCTTCAAACTCTAATAAACAAAACAGCCAAAATAGCTTTGATTTTTTGGAAAAACCCAAACCTGAGGCTTTAATCAGAAACAACACAACCAATTTTGTTGATATTGAACCGATTGAAAATTCTCTCAACCGCAAATATACATTTAATACTTTTGTCGTCGGCTCGTGCAATCAATTTGCTCACGCAGCGGCTTTGGCGGTCGCCGAATCGCCGGGCAAAACTTATAATCCGATGTTTATCTACGGCGGAGTCGGTTTGGGCAAAACACATCTGATGCACGCCGCCGGACACGCTATTAAAGAACGCAACCGACACCTGCGCGTCGCTTATATTTCCGCCGAGAAATTTATGAACGAATTAATTAACGCAATTCGCTATGACAAAACGCAGACTTTCCGCGAAAAATATCGTTCGATTGATGTTCTTTTGATGGACGACGTACAGTTTATGGCTGGAAAAGAGCGCACGCAGGAAGAATTTTTCCATACATTTAATGCGCTTCATAACGACCAAAAGCAAATTGTCGTTACTTCCGACTGCCCGCCGCGGGAAATTCCGACACTTGAAGAAAGACTTCATTCCCGTTTTGAATGGGGTTTGATTGCCGACATCGAGCCGCCTGATTTAGAAACAAAAGTTGCAATTTTGAAACGCAAAGCGGATTTGGACGGCGTAATGCTGCCCGACGATATAGCATTTTTTATCGCCGGCAAAGTCAAAAGCAATATCCGCGAACTCGAAGGTTCATTAGTGCGTCTTATCGCAATTTCATCTTTGCGCGGCGTTCCGATTTCAAAAATGCTCGCGCAGGACGCGATGAAAAACATTATTGATAGTGAACAACCCGAAGGTTTGACGATTGAAAGAATCTCCAGAATGGTTGCTTCACACTTCAAGTTGTCAATTGAAGAAATAAAATCAAAAAACAATTCGCGGCAAATTGCTGTGCCGCGCCAAGTGGCAATGTATCTGTGTAAGAGATTAACAAAACACAGTTTTCCCGAAATAGGTCGTGAGTTTGGAGGTAAGCATCATACAACCGTTATGCACTCTGTCGAAAAAATTGGTTCGCTAATTAAAGACGACAGGAATTTCCACAGGGTTGTTAGTGAACTTATAGACAATCTTTGTAGTTAGTTAGGACAAATTTAACACGAAATTTAGTGGAAGTTTTCCACAACAACTAAGCAGAATTATTTAAGTATTGCATTTACTTTCAATACTTAAACAAAGTTTTTCCACATTTCCACAGGTTGTTCAGGAAATTGCCTGTGGAAATGTGGGTCGTGTTGTCTTTTTGTCTTATTTTTCCACAGGTTAATAGTTTTTCCACAAGTTTTCCACAATGCCTGTGGAACTATAAGATGTTTATATTAAACGGATTAGGTCAGTTTTCCACTTTTCCACAGGCACTACTACTACTACTATTAAATATATATAAGTTTTAAATTAGTATTATTAGTAAAAAGCGTTGAGCATTAAATGTATAACTTGAGGTATAATTCAAGAAAAATTAGGAGTAAATTATGGAATTTATAATTAAGCAAAGCGTGTTGAAAGACGAACTCGGATTTGTTCAAGGTATTGTTGAAAAGAAAAGTACAATTCCAGTGCTTTCAAATATCCTGATTGAATCAGTCGGTGAAAATGCGATTCGAATTATCGGAACGGATTTGGATGTAACAATTCGCTGTGATGCCGAAGCCGAAATCAAGCAAGCCGGTTCGATGTGCATCCAGGCACGAAAACTTTTTGACATTGTGCGGCTTTTTCCAGATGCTGACGTTCATTTTACCAAAGATGATAATGAATGGGTGAAAATGACTTGCGGCAAGTCAAACTTTAGGTTAGCGGGAGTTTCAAAGGAAAACTTCCCGGAAGTTCCAAGTTTCAAAAGCGCACCGATGCGTCTTTCTGCCGAGGTTTTTAATCATTTTATTCAAAATACCGCTTTTGCTATTACGAATGAGCAATCGCGCTTCACACTTTCGGGCGCGAAATTTATGATTGAAGGCGGCATAGCCCGGATGGTTACGACCGATGGACACCGGCTTGCCTTTATTGAAAAAAAATTGACAGAAGGGGCTTCTGCGGAAACTATGGATGCTCTTATACCGAAAAAGGCTTTGATGGAATTAACAAAAATTGCCCGCGATGCAAACGGTGATGTTAGTTTTGGCGAAGACGCAAATCATATATATTTTGAAGTTGATGGAAGATTATTGATTACGCGCAAACTTTCGGGAACATTTCCCAATTATGAAATGGTCATTCCGAAGGATAACGATAAAACCGCAACATTTGACGCGGAAGAAATGAAAAATGCTATTCGCCGTGTAGCTTTGATGGCTGATGAAAGAACCCGTTCCGTCCGTTTTACAATCAAACCGAATGAAATCGAAATCGGAGCGCAATCGAGTGAAGAAGGCGAAGCTCACGAGAAAGTCGCCGCTGAATACACCGGTGAAGAAGTGCAAATTGGTTTTAATTCTCAATACCTGCAAGAATTTCTTAATGTTGTCGGAGCTGGTGAAATCGAAACTGCCGAAACAACTGAAAAAGAAACTGACGGCGAAACCGTCCGCGTAAAGGAAAATGCTAATCGGCTTCGCATTGCCTTTGAATTTAAAGACGGTAACGGACAAACACTTATGAATATTGCCGGTGATACAAATTACGATTATAAATATATTGTAATGCCTTTAAGAATATGAAATGGATACTTTTTATTTTATTTTTTTTTAGACTAAATAATTAGAGGAGTTTTTATGTTTCCTTCAGACACCGATTTTGAAACCGAAGTAACTCTTGAATCAAAAGCAAATTCTCTCGCCGACGATGAACCTTTTTGCATTCTTTTGCTGGGAGATTGGAGCGGGAGAGAATTTCATTCAACTTCTTCGGATTCGTTTGAATCTCGTCCCATTGAAATTGACCGGGATAATTTTGATGATGTTATTAGGAAATTTGGAATCAAAATCAATTTAGATTTACAAAGTAATGTAAATAGTACAGTAACTATTTATATCGAAGAGTTTGACGATTTTCATCCCGATAAGATATTTCAACAACTTTCTTATTTTTCTCATTTGCGAGATATTCGCCGGCGTTTATTAGACCCCGATACTTTTAATAATGCCGCAAATGAAGTTAGTTCCTGGTTTAATTCGTCCGGTGAAGAAAAAACCGTCAGCATTGAAAAATCCGTACAAACTTCGGAATCTCAAACTGTCCCGGATAATTTACTTGACCAAATCCTAAATCAAACTGCTCAAAGTGATTTTGCGCCTCAAACACAAACTGCTGAGAGCAGTGAACTTAGTGCGCTTATAGGAAAATTGGTAAAACCTTATCTTATTCACGCTGATGAAGAAGAACAAGCAAAATTAGTGGCAATTGTAGATGAGGCAACCGGTAAATTGATGCGTGAAATTCTACATCATCCGCAGTTTCAGGCATTGGAATCTGCTTGGCGCGGTTTATATTTTTTAGTCAAAAGAGTGGAAACAGATGCTGACCTTAAAATATTTTTGTATGACATCAGCAAAACTGAACTTTCGGATAACTTAAAATCTGTTGACAATCTAGCCGATTCGTCATTTTATCGTCTACTTAATGACGACGCTTTCGATAATTCGGCTGCGAAAAATTGGGCGGTTATATGCGGGAATTTTGATTTTCACGTGAATGTTGATGATACGGCAATGCTGATGAGGCTTGCCAAAATTTCAAAAGTTTTTAATGCTCCATTTATTTCTCATATCATACCGAAATCTTTTGATAATTATTTGCTGTCCCAAGTTTCCAATACAAATTTTGATATTTCATTTGAACCTAATGAAACCAGGCTTTGGGACGCAATTCGGTCTATTCCTGAATCTTCATATATCGGTCTTGCCTTTCCTCGTTTCTTAGCTCGACTTCCTTTTGGTGAAAAAACCGAGCCGCTTGAAACTTTTGCTTTTGAAGAGTTTGATACTTCTTTTGCTGCCAACAAATATCTCTGGATAAATCCTGTTTTTGCTTGTGCTTTACTATTGGCTGAAAGTTTTAGTTTGCAGGGTTGGGCAATGGAAAATAGGTTTCAGAATCAAATTGATAATCTGCCTTTTCATATTTATCAGGAAGATGATGAAACACCGATTAAAAAAAGTATGGAAGTTGTTCTTACTCAAAAAGTTTGCTTAGATTTATTGGAACTTGGCATTATGCCTTTTATTTCCTTTCAAAATTCCGACATAATCCGTCTTCCGCGTTTTCAATCTATTTCCCTTTCCGTTCCTTTTTTAAGCGGTAAATGGAATGATTAATAAGTCCTCTATAAACAACAGTTAAATATGATTTGCATTTCCTTCGTTGGCAATTTTGTTTAATTTTATTAACATAATCTGTTAGAATATCGACGGTTTTTACTTTAGTATTCATTAAATAATTGGATGTTATGATTTTCGACGAAGTTTTTGATGTAATTATTATTGGTGCAGGTCATGCCGGTTGTGAAGCAGCTTCTTCCTCTGCCCGTCTGGGTGCTGAAACCGCACTTATTACAATTAATTTAGATTTGATCGGTCAAATGTCGTGTAATCCCGCAATAGGTGGAATTGCTAAAGGTCACATTGTCCGCGAAATTGATGCACTAGGCGGGATTATGGGTCGTGTCATTGACCGCACTGGTATTCAATTCCGACTTTTAAATCGCTCACGAGGTCCCGCTGTCCAATCCCCGCGAGCTCAAGCTGACCGTTCGCTTTATCGAACCGAAATGCGGCGTGTGCTTGAGGCTACTTCAAGTCTTCATCTTCGCCAAGGCGTTGTAGTAG
The DNA here is from genome assembly GCA_050998795.1 of Pyrinomonadaceae bacterium. GTDB lineage: Bacteria > Acidobacteriota > Blastocatellia > Pyrinomonadales > Pyrinomonadaceae. The sequence goes on along the minus strand of JBPCPU010000114.1, from coordinate 47,846 downwards.
ATTTAATTGTTGAAAATAATACAGTTATCGGTGTTGAGTTACAAGATACTCGTAAATTCAAAGCTAAATCAGTTGTTGTCGCCACAGGAACTTTTTTGAATGGAACTGTTCATACCGGAAACAGAAAATTCTCTGCCGGACGTGCCGGAGAACCTGCTTCTATTGAATTAGCTCAAAGTTTAAAGAAATTAGGTTTTCCTGTTGGACGACTAAAAACCGGGACGCCTCCGCGTCTCGATGGTAGAACAATTGATTGGGATGCTTTTGAACCTCAGCTGCCCGATGAAAAACCTGTAACTTTTTCTTTTGCTACTGACGAAATTTTACAACCACAAATAAATTGTTTTATTGGTTACACAAACGACAAATTACATAATAAAATTCGTGAAAATCTTCATCAATCGCCTCTTTATTCCGGGAAAATTAAAGGTATTGGACCGCGTTATTGTCCTTCAATTGAAGATAAGGTTGTAAAATTTGCCGATAAAAACCGCCACCAGCTTTTTCTCGAACCTGAAGGTCAAAATACAAATGAAGTTTATCTAAATGGTTTTTCAACTTCATTGCCGTCAGATTTGCAACTGTCTTTACTTAAAATGATTAACGGTTTTGAAAATGTAAAAATTATTCGTCCGGGTTATGCCATCGAATATGATTTTATTGATCCAAGAGAACTTAAGTCTAACTTGGAAACTACTCGGTTAAACGGACTTTTTCTCGCCGGTCAAATTAATGGAACAACGGGTTATGAAGAAGCTGCTTGTCAAGGTTTAGTGGCTGGCATTAACGCCGCTTTTTATTCACAAAAAAGAGAATCATTCAGGCTTAAACGCGATGAGGCTTATATTGGAGTTTTGATTGATGATTTAATCCGTCACGGTGTTGACGAACCTTATCGAATTTTTACTTCTCGTGCTGAATCTCGTTTGACGTTACGTCACGACAACGCCGACCAAAGACTTTCGCCAAAGGGAAATAATATTGGTCTCTTAGGAAATAAGGATTGGGAAAATTTTAATATCAAACGCGATAGAATTGCCCTTTTACGCAATACTTTGGATAATACCAGATTTAAACGGTCTGATGTTCAGTACGCAACAATATCACAAACCTTAAATTGTGATTTGGGTGATGCTTTTAGTTTATCACAACTATCACAGCGACAAGGTGTTTCAATTGATTTCATTTATCGTCTTTTGCCTGATTATATTCGTCCTAACATTAAACTTACTGATTTAGAAACTGCCTTAGCAGATTCTCTATATCGCGGTTATATTGAAAACCAGCGTAATGCTCACGAGCGAATTAACCACAATGATTCTTTGAAGGTCCCTCAAAAATTTGATTTTAATGGGTTAAGCGGTCTTTCTCACGAAATGGCTGAACGGTTAAATCGGGCAAATCCGCAAACATTTGGTCAGGTTCGTAATATATCCGGACTTACTCCATCTGCATTATCTGTTGTTTTAGTTAATTTGACAGGAGAAAAAAATAAAACAAGCCTATGTAAATGAAACTAGTTTATAAATAAAATGTGGCACGTTTTACATTAAGTTTTATAAATAATGTAAAACGTGCCACATTTTATTTGGAGGAAAGTTAGATATAAAAAAAAGGATATGTTAAATTGGAAAAGGATTAAATACAAAAGGATATAAATGGGAAAAATAATAGCCGTTGCGAACCAAAAAGGTGGAGTAGGTAAAACAACCACAGCAGTAAATCTTGCTGCGGGATTAGCTGTGGAAGAAAAAAGAGTGTTGTTAGTTGATGCAGACCCGCAGGGAAATTCAACTTCAGGATCAGGCATAAAAAAAACGGTATCACAAAAAACACTATATAATATTTTATTACTAGGGGAAAAACCCGAAAATGTAATACAAAAAACAGAATTGCCATTATTATGGGTTTTACCGGCTGATAAAAATTTAGCAGGAGCTGTAGTAGAGTTGGTGGATGAGAAAAAACGTGAATATAAATTAAAAAATATTCTCAGTGACATACGTAATAATTATGATTATATAATAATAGATTGTCCGCCGTCATTAGGATTATTAACAATAAACGGATTAACTGCGGCAGATTCTTTACTAGTACCAATTCAGTGTGAATACTATGCTTTGGAAGGAGTAACAGAATTATTTGATACATTAGCACGTCTGCGGCGAGGATTAAACCCTCAACTAACAATAGAGGGATTGTTATTAACAATGTATGACGAAAGAACAAATTTATCTGCTGCAGTCGCAAAAGATTTAAGAGATTTTTATGGCTCACAAGTCCTAAAAACAGTAATACCAAGAAATGTTCGCCTTGCAGAAGCTCCAAGTTATGGAAAACCAATAATATTATACGATATTCGTTCACGGGGAGCAGAAAGTTATATTCAATTAGCAAAGGAGATTTTAAGTCATGAGTAGAAAGGTTTTAGGTAGAGGAATAAGTGCGTTATTAGGTGAGGAAAACAATAACGTAAATAAAGAAGAATTACTGGAAATTGATTTAGATTTAATTGAACCGAACATAGAACAACCTAGAACGAGATTTGAAGAAGAAACTATTATGGGGTTGGCTCAATCAATCAAAGCAAATGGCGTGGTTCAACCAATTATAGTTAGGAGAAAAGGTGGTAAGTATCAACTGGTAGCAGGAGAAAGACGATGGAGAGCGGCACAAAAAGCTGGTTTGCAAAAAATACCGGCGGTGGTAAAAAATATCGCAGATGAAAAATTGCTTGAACTTGCACTGATAGAAAATATTCAAAGACAGGAACTAAATGCAATAGAAGAAGCAAGAGCATATAAAAATTTAATTGAAAAAATTGGGTTAACACAAGAGATGATTGCAGAAAGAGTAGGAAAAAATCGCACAGTTGTTACGACTTGTCTGCGCTTATTAAAACTTCCGGTAGATATTCAAAAACTTGTTGAAGCGGATAAAATAACAGCCGGACATGGTAGAGCGTTATTAATGTCGGAAGATTCTGAAACACAAAGAAACATTGCTCAAAAAATTATAGAGATGTCACTTTCAGTTAGAGAAACTGAAAAAATTATAAAAAGATTAAGAAAAAGTAATAGTCAAACTATAGAAAATAAACCATTTAAGCAAACGATAGATGCTGATACAAAAAAAGCTGAAGCAAAATTAAGAAGAGATTTAGGAACACAGGTTAAGATAATACCTGATGGAAGAGGAACTGGTGGTAAAATTGAAATAGAATATTACGGGGAAGATGATCTGGATAGAATTTATCAACTAATAATTAAAGACAAATAATAAGGAAAAGAAGTTTATGCGGCAAAAACGTCTAACGGAAATGGTTTCTTGCGCCGGTTGAGTGGCAAAACTTGCACCAAGCGACCTTGCTCAAGTTTTGAGCAAATTACCGAAACAGGATTTTTCAAAGGATGTTTTAGTTGGTTTTGAAACATCTGACGATGCAGGCGTGTTTCGATTAAATGACCAAATGGCATTGGTACAAACTGTTGATTTCTTTACACCTATTGCTGATGAGCCGCAAATATACGGACAAATTGCCGCAATAAATTCATTAAATGACATCTATGCAATGGGCGGAGAACCACTGACTGCACTTTCAATTGTATGCTATCCGCAGAAAGGTGATTGGGATGTATTGGGAGAGATAATGTTAGGCGGACAAAAGGAATTAAATAAGGAAAATGTTGTGGTTTTAGGCGGACATTCGGTAGATGATCAGGAAATAAAATTTGGGTATGCAATCACCGGATTTATTCATCCTGAGAAGGTTATCAAAAACTCAGGCGCAAAAGAAGGAGATATTTTAGTTTTAACAAAACCTATCGGAACGGGTGTTATCAGCACGGGAATTAAATTTAAAAAAGCAAGCAAAAAAGCGAAAAAAGAAGCGTTAAAAATAATGACTACTTCGGCTAAACAAGCATCAAAAGTAATGCAAAGATTAGGGGCAAATGCCTGCACAGATATTACTGGATTTGGGTTTCTCGGACACGCATTTGAGATAGCGAAAGCAAGCAATGTAACATTAAAAATTGATTCAAAACAAATACCGCTATTAACGGATGTATTGGAGTTAATCGGACAAAAAATGTTGACAAGAGGCGACAAAAATAATCGTGTATATGTTGGAGAAAATGTAAAATTCAGAGAGAATATAACAAGTGAAATGCAAAGTGCTTTATTTGACCCGCAAACAGCAGGCGGTTTGTTGATAAGTCTTGAATTAGATAAAGCAAAGATATTGGTGAGAGAAATTGAAGGAGCTGAAATAGTTGGAAAAGTAAAGTCTTTGGGACAAAATTTATTGGAAGTAGAGTAAGTTAATTAATTAAATCAAAAGGATTTAGTTAGTTTTTATAGAGTTCACGGAAGTAAAAAATGCAGTATTTGTTTATATTTGAATCAATCGGAACGTCAGAGTTAATGTTAATAGGACTAATTGCTCTCATAGTATTTGGTCCGAGAAAAATTCCTGAATTAGCTCGAACAATTGGAAAAGTAATGACGGAATTTCGACGCTCAACGGATGACTTTAAAAAAACTTGGGAGCGCGAAGCGGGATTTGAAGAAGGAGATAATAATATTGAAAAACGATTAAATAGTTTTTTAGGAAATTCTGATAATATTGAAGATTCCAATAGTGAAAATTTAACTCCGAACAATAAAGAGATATTCTCACCCGAAATAAAACAATTAAATCCAGAAGATTTCGAAAAGAAGTTTCCGAAAGAAGCACTTCAAAACCCAAAAGAAATTCAAGAAAACCTAATAGACAAACGCGATTGGCTTTAAAGAATCTAAAAGTTCATTTCAAAAATGGAATTCGAAGAACTAAACAAAGAAGAACTCGGCGGTCAGATGTCATTCTTGGGACATTTGGACGAATTACGCCGACGGCTTGTAAATTCAGTAATAATTCTGGTTATTGCATTTACCTTGTGTTGGTTTGTTTCCGATGAAATTTATAATTTCTTATCAATTCCGATTCGCCACGCGCTCTCCGAAGCGGAAAGGCGCGAAATTCCGATAAAAGGTTTGACCGGAAACGAGAAAGTCTTGTCATTAGACAACTTACGGGAAGGTGAAACGGGACGTTATGTATTTGACCAGGCGACGACGCTTGGAATTACAATCGTTTCGCCCGGAACTTCCGTATTGGCAAAAGTAGATAAAGATGCAGAGGGGCAAATCGGGCTTTTTACCGCTGAACCGATAATTACAAGCAACGCTATAATTCCGCAAGGGATAAGACTTCCGGTAGATTTCAATGCACTTGACAAAAGCGAGCCGAGCGCGGAAGAAAGAATGATTGTTACAACTGCGGGTGAACCATTTACGCTTCTTGTAACGGTTTCACTTTACGCGGCAATTGCTATTTCTATTCCTTTTCTGCTCTGGCAAATCTGGGGTTTCATTTCGCCCGCGCTTTACAAACACGAACGCTCTTACGTTACGCCTTTTATCGCGCTTTCATCAATTTCATTTGTTATCGGAGCGGCTTTTGCCTATTACATTATTTTTCCACCGGCAGCAAAATATCTGCTCGGACTTGGTAAAGATTTCCGCCTATTTCTGCGGGCGAGTGATTATTTTGACCTTATCACGATAATTATGTTAGCAATGGGCGTTATTTTTCAAATGCCGGCAATTGCTTATGTTTTATCGAGAATCGGTTTGATTTCCGCCGGACTTTTGATAAGAAGTTGGAAGGTTTCGTTGGTAGTAATTTTGGTCGTCGCGGCGGTTGTTTCGCCATCGGGCGATATTCCAAATATGATGCTTTTTGCCGCGCCGATGATGATTTTATATGTTGTTTCTATCTTTATCGCGTGGTTCTTTGCTAAAAAAAGACAAAGCGACGCTGAAGTCGAAAATCTCTAGCTAATTGAACTTTACGGTTTAATTGACTGAGCGATTTGAAGCAACTTTCAATAAATCCTTAACTGCTTTAACGCCTTCAACTTCCTTAGCAGTCTTTACCGCTTTTTCTTTTTGCTTTTTACTGCCGACAATTCCTCTGAGCGTAACCGCGGCATCTTCAACATCAACAATAATAGTGGAATCCCGTAATTCTTGCGTGACGGCTAAAGATGCTCGAGTTTTAGTCCAAAGCCAGGAATCGTTTTCACCATTTCCAATAATACTTCCGGTTGCTCTTATTTCCCGGATAGTTTTGTCTTTGTTAATTTGAGCTAATTGACTACCAAAAATTTGGTTGAGCATTTGTCCCAAACGATAACCTGCCAGCGCGATTTGTTCCTGAGCAATTTGAAAAGCCATTTTTTTATATTCTTCCGAAGGTGTTTCATTAAATTTTAAGGTTCGCGGATAAAATTTAGTCGAAGCGATTTGGAAACCTTCTTGCTGCCATTTACTAAACTGTCCAATTTCCAAACGGTTCTGCATTTTCGCAAACGGATAATTTTTCATAATTTCCTGTGCGATTGGCGGAAGGTAATCAGTATCACAAGCGTCGTTATTACGCGGAATATTGCGTCCGACAATCGAATCCCAATACCAATGCAAAGAAACGCGGTTTTCTCCTTTCGCACCTTTCGGAGAAACAATAAAAAGGTTTCCGCCCTGGTCGCCTTTCGGGTCATATTGCGTTACGCGGGCTGAATCGTGAAGCGGCTGGTGAATGTCACCGACCAGATGCAGAATCCAACCCAAAGCAATCGCTTTGTCTTCGTCGGATGCCGAACTGTCGCGCAACATTTTATCAAAAGCGAAAAGACGTTCGATGGCATTTTCATCATCGGATTTCAAATCGGTTACGAGTTCGACTTTTCCGTTTGTTTCGCGCCAAAAAGTGTCGAGATAATGCCACGTTCCGTGATGATATTTAGCGTAGCGATTTTTGAATTTTTTATCGCGCACAATATCCGCCCAAGTGCTGGCAATCATAAAAAGTTCGCGCTGTTTAGCGGCGGTTGAACGCGAATCCTGCAAATAAAAAACACTCAAGTCAGAGTCTTCGGGCGCATTCAAAAGCAGTTTTACGACTTGTTCACGTGCCTGCGGCGACATCTGCTGCCAGGCAATATATGAAACAAGTTTGTGTCCGGTATCATCCCAAGCAGAAACAGAACCGACAAAAAGAACGGAAATTAACAAAAAAAACACAATTTTATCAAATAATTTTTTCACTTTATTCTCCAACAAATTTATTTAGATGATTTTAGCGAATAAAAAGAATTAAAAAAAGGGAAGAAAATACTTATTGGCTGTTTCAACTAAAAGACAAACTTTCACAATGAATATATCATCAAAGAAATCACAAAACTTTCCCCGTGATGCGTCTAAAACCAAGCGCATCGCATTAAAATTTAATGTGAGGAGAAAATAAGAAATGCAAGCAATTTTTGAACAAAATAGAATCGCCGAATCAATTATCAACCGGACGAACGGAGCTTTTGGTAACAAAATCGGTTTAATCGGCAAAATTTTCGGATGTTGGCACAAAGAATTGAGTCGTCCTTTTACAAACGGGAACGCTTCTTACCGCGCCTGCTTGAATTGCGGCGCACGAAAGCGTTTCGATACGCAATCTTTACAAACTTTGGGTCCATTTCATTATCCACCGGCAGTATCGTTTAGTGAAAACTAGGCGATAATTAATACTCAACGTCCCTTTAAGTTAAATTTCGCAAGCGCGGCTACTTTTTATGCCGCGCTTTTTTAAAGAATACAAGAATTTTTGGTTAAATGCCGCTTTGATATAAAAAATGTAAAGCACTTTTTTACACTTTACCTTAAATATTATTTCCTTACAAAATTTTAAATTTTAGCGACTGCCACGATTCTATCCGGTTTGGTAACTACGACTCCGCCCGCTTTTTCCTTTGAAATGGCAAATTGCTTCGGTTTGTTAATTCTTAACTGCGCGTTAATCGGAATTATGATTTCGCCCGCTCCGCTGACATTGAAAATCCCGCCGCTCACCGGAGTTTTCTCATTTCGTTCGTCGTCAACAATCCAAAGCTGATAAGTTTCCTTACTCGCATCAAGAACCGGCAAATCGCGCAGGCGCACATAACCTTTTTGCTGCGCGTTGCTCCAGACAACATCGCCCAAAACCCTTTTATCACCTTTTGCAGAAGTCCAATTTGTCTGAATAAGATCAGACGCGGAAGCAATTAGCTGCTCGCGCTTTTGCGCCACCGATAATTCGGGCGCGGGAGTTTTTACGGGTGCGGGAATCCTTATAATTTCCGGGGTTATTACGGTTTTAGGAATCCTTGTAGATTCAGGAGTTTTCACAGTTTCGGGACTTTTTACAGACTCAGGAGTTTTTACAGACTCGGGAATCTCTGCTATTTCAGCAGTCTTGACGACTTCAGGAGTTTGAATGGTTTCGGGAGTTTCTGCAATTTCGGGTTGCGGCTGAGTTCGCGTCAGCCAAAGGCTAATTGCTAACGCAATGCAAGCCGCCGCTGCAACTCCCCAACCCATCCATTGCCAAAATGGACGTTTTGGCGTAACTTCAACACTGTTTCCAACAGTTTCTGCCGCCAACAAACCAAAACCTTCCTTGTCTTTTTGCTCAAAATTTATAACTTCTTGAGACTTTTCTGTTGGACTAAAAAACTCTTCGGCATTGGCTAAAATTTTCGTCCGTAATTTTTCAGGTAAGGGAACGATATTAACATCAGACAAACCAATTGCCGTCGCCGCCAGCTCAAACGAAATATAATTTTCCCAATCGGGGAACAGACTTTTAAGTTGCCCAAGTTCCATCAATTCTTCTTTATTCAAACCAAAAACTGCCTGGTCGGCAAGGAGTTCCAGCATTCTTTCCTTTTTTTCATTAGTCATTTGCCGTTACCTCCTTTCCATCTTCTAAATCTCCCAGTCCTAAAATTTCCCGAACTTGAATCAAACCGCGTCGGGCGTGCGTCTTCACTGTGCCGAGCGGCATATCCAGCGCGTCGGCAATTTCCTGATGCGAAAAGCCTTGAACTATCGAAAGATGAAGAACTTGTCTTTGTTCGGGTCGCAAACCTTTCATTGCTTGCGCCGCCTCTCTAGCCTCGACACACATTTGCACATTCTGGTCGCTGTTCCCCGGTTCAGCCAAAATATCTTCCAAAGAATCAATATTCGGCTGCCGATTTTGCTTCCTCATCCGGTCAATCAGCCGCCGCCGGGCAATCATCGCTACAAAAGTCGTTTCCGAAGCCTGTAATTCGTCATATCGTCCGGCATTTTTCCAAACATCTATAAAAATTTCCTGCACTGCATCTTCGGCTTCTTCCGAGTTTGACAACATTCGCAATGCCAAAGACCAGACTAAACCGCCGTAAGTATCCAGGCACTCCTGAACGGCATTTTTTTCTCCTGATGCGATACGTTTTAGAATAGGCTGAGCCACAAATTAAATTTCCTGAAAAGTTATCTAAATTTAACTTAAAGCTATCCTATTTCACTCCATTTTGCCAAGTCTGCAAACGACAACATCATTATTATTGACAACAGTTTTACTACATTTTACCGTTCTAAAGTCGGCTTTGATGTTTTATAATTTAACGCTGTTTGAAAATAATAGTTCCTTTTTCTGCATTCTTAACAACCTTAAAAAACAGAGGAAAAATATGTTATTTCCCTCTGTTAATCTATTCGTTTAGTTCGTAGATTCAGATGCAGAGAGAAACCGTCTTCATTTATTGCCATTTATTGCAAGGAAGCAATTTTGGATTGTCTAGTCAAATTAAGGTAATTATCTTGTATAATACTACGGGCGGGTTTTTACAAGGAAATAAATTAAACCAACAAAGCCGTAACTATTTTAGTTTGCTCCCGATTTTATTTAACTCTTTCTCACATTGAGTTTATAATCTTTCGTGAAACATCCCCGAATGAAGAAAAATGTTTTACAACTTATCGGCAGTTTTCACCAGGGCGGCTCGGAACGCCAAGCCGTCGGGCTTACCCGTTTGTTGCGTGAAGACGAAACGCATAACATTTATCTCGCCACATTGAATAACGAAGGCGTTTTGCGTGAAGAGGTTGAAAAAATCGGCTTTACGGAAATTCCCGAATTTTCCTTGACTTCCTTTCACGATGTAAATTTTTTGCGTCAACTCCGAGGTTTCGTCCAATTTTTGCGTGAAAACAAAATCGAAATCATTCACACGCACGATTTTTACACGAATGTTTTCGGAATGTTGGCGGCGCGTTTGGCGCGTGTGCCGCTAAAAATCGCGTCAAAACGTGAAACCGTCGGAATGCGAAGCAAGCCGCAAAAGACAATTGAAAAACAAGCCTTTCGCCAAGCCGATGCAATTGTCGTCAACGCCGAAGCCGTGAAAAATTATCTGGCAGGTGAAGGAATTTCCGCCGGGAAAATCAAAATAATTCATAACGGATTGGATTTGGAACGATTAACGCCGAAAATTAACAATCGTCTGATTAATTGTGTAAATTTTGATTTACCAAAAGATGAAAACATTAAATTTATTACTTTGGTAGCAAATTTGCGGCATGAAGTAAAAAATCAACCGATGTTTTTGCGCGTGGCGCAAAGGGTTTTGCAAAAATTTCCCGAAACTCATTTCGTTCTTGCGGGCGAAGGCGAAAGATTGGAAAGTCTGCAAAATTTGGCAAAAGAATTCGGCATTGATGAAAATACACATTTTATCGGCAGATGCACACGAGTTCCCGAACTTCTTTCTGTTTCTTTCGCCGGAGTTTTGACTTCCGTTGCCGAAGGTTTTTCCAACTCGATTTTAGAATATATGGTGGCAAAACTTCCGGTTATCGCCACGAATGTCGGCGGCGCGAGCGAAGCGATTGTTGAAGGTGAAAGCGGATTTCTTGTCAAGTCAAATGACGACGAAGCAATGGCAAACCATTTAATCAGGCTTTTGCAAAACACGGAAAAGGCGCGAAGAATGGGCGAATTCGGCAGAAAAATCGTCGAAGAAAAGTTTTCCGGCGCGGCGCAACTTGAAAGGACGCTTGAGCTTTACGGGCGCAGACCAAATGGAAGATAAACTTAAAAAAAAAATAAAAGTTGCGCTCGTTGCGCCTTCGATGAAAAATGTTGGCGGTCAATCAATTCAGGCAAAACGATTGCTTGATGCGTTTGAAAATGACGAAAAGATAGATATTGAATTTATTGAAAATAATCCCGAAACATTTTTTGAAACAGTAAAATTTCTACGCACGATTTTTTCTTCAATCAAATTTTATTATTTGCTTTTGGCAAACCTATCGAAATCAGAAGTCGTTCACATTTTCTCGTCCGGCACGACAAGTTATATTATTTCAACACTTCCGCCGCTTTTCGCGGCAAAAATTTTCGGCAAAAAAACAATTTTGCATTATCACACGGGCGAAGCCGAAGAACATCTGAAAAACTGGAAAATGACGGCAAAACCGACAATGGAAATGTTTGATGAAATCGTTGTGCCGTCACAGTTTTTGGTTGATGTTTTCGCTAAATCCGACCTAAAAGCAAAAGCGATTTTTAATTTTGTGGAAGGCGAAAAGTTTAATTTTCGGACGCGAAATCCACTCAAACCCGTGTTTTTATCAAACCGAAATTTTGAAGCGCATTATCAAGTTTCCGATGTTCTACGCGCTTTCCGTTTGATTCAAAGTCGGTTTCCCGAAGCAAAACTTATTGTTGCCGGCTGCGGAAGCGAAGAAGCAAAATTAAAAAGATTTGCCGCAGATTTGAAACTTGAAAATATTGAATTTATCGGACGAGTCGAGCAAACGGAAATGCCAAACATTTACGACAAAGCCGATATTTACTTAAATTCTTCAATCGTTGACAATATGCCGTTGTCAATTATCGAAGCGTTTTCGTGCGGTTTAGCGGTTGTTTCGACTAACGCGGGCGGCATTCCGTATATTTGCGAAGCAGACGAAACGGCTTTGCTGGTTGAAAAGAAAGATTACGAAAGTTTGGCGCGGGAAGCGATACGGCTTTTGGAAACGGACGAACTCGCGCAAAAAATTATCACCGAAGCGCGGCGTGAATGTGTAAAATACTCTTGGGAAAATGTGCGCGGCGAATGGTTGGAAATTTATCAAAGATTGTCTGAATGAGCAACAAAAAATTAAAAATCATCGTTTTAACTCACGGCGGCGCAAACCGTTTGCTTGAACTTTTGTCCGGGCTTGAAACGGTTGAGATTGTCGGAGTTTATGTTGAACGCGCAACTCAGCCGGAAAGAAGTTTTAAGCAAAAATTGAAGCGTTCCATTCGCTATGATGGTTATTGGGCGACATTGAAGAAATTTTCGGCGAAACTTTCAGGCGGCGAAACCGAAGCTGTTGAAGAACTGAAAACTGCGCTGGAAAGCCAAAATGAGTTGGAAAAATGTGCTGAAAATTTAGATATTCCGCTTTATCGAATTGAAAACTATCACGCTGACGAGGCGATGAATTTATTGCGCGAAACAGGCGCGGATTTGGGAATTCTTTACGGCACAAATATCATCAAAGAAGCGGTTTTCAATATTCCGCGACTCGGTTCGATAAACATTCATCAAGGGCTTGCGCCGATTTATCGCGGCGGTCCGACGGTTTTCTGGGAACTTTTTAACGGCGAAAGGGAAATCGGCATTACGGTTCATTTTGTCGCGGCGAAAGTTGATACGGGCGATATAATTTTGCAGAAAGCTCTGCCGCTTGAATATGATTTTTCGCGTTACGGTTTAAATTATGAGAATTTTTTAAGTGATTTTCGTGCCGGATTAATTGAGCCTTCGGCACAACTGATTGCCGAAGCCATCAGTTTGATTGCCGACGGGAAAGAGCAGAGAACAAAACAAGATACGAGTTTGGGCAAGCGTTATCGTTTGCCGACGAAAACTGAAAAAGATGCGCTTCTGCGCGTTTTAAAGGAAAGGCAAAATAAAACTTTTTCAACTTGAAGAATTTTTTAACGCAAAGGCGCAAAGACGCAAAGTTTTCAAAATCTTTTTATGTTTACCTTTTGTTTTTTGATTTAAAATCCTTTGCGCCTTTGCGTTGAAAAAAATTGAAAAACTTTAAAAAAATCTCGTGAAAAAAACTTTACTCAAAACTATTTATAATCTCGGCGGATTTACTCCGTTTCACTGGTCAAACCGCGATAAAGTTTTGATTTTGATGTATCACCGTTTCGGCACGGAGAAAAATCCGTATAAAGTTTCGGGCGCGGAATTTGCCGCGCATCTCGAATATCTCGGCAAACATAACCGTGTTTTGCCGCTTGCCGAAACGCTTGATTATTTGAAAAACGAAAAATCATTGCCGCCGAATACGGTTGTTATCACGATTGACGACGGTTACGCCGACACTTACGAAATTGCTTTTCCGATTTTGAAAAAGTTCGGCTTTCCCGCCACGCTTTTTGCCGTTACAGATTTTTTGGACGGCAAATGCTGGCTTTGGACGGACTTTTTGCGTTATGTTGTGACGCGGACAAAGCAAAATTTTTGTAGCATTGAGTTTGAAAATTATGATAAAATAGAAACCGATTTGGCGGGCAAACTGCAAAGATTAGAAACCGCCGGTCGCATCAATTCACGCCTCAAACTTCAGCCGAATGAACAAAAAGAAGCTAAAATCAAGGAGATTGCCAAATCTTTAGGCGTTGAAATTCCCGCGCTTCCAACCAAAGAATTTGCGCCGATAACCTGGAAACAAGCGCGAGAAATGGACGCAAATAATCTAAAAATCGAATCGCACACGGTTACGCATCCGATTTTGACCAATGTTGTGCAAACACAACTCGACTTTGAACTGCAAACTTCAAAACAACGGTTGGAAAGTATTTTGGACAGAAAGGTCGAACATTTTTGTTATCCGAACGGTTCTTTTAACGAAACGGTTTGGCAATCGGTAAAAAATAATAATTACAAATGCGCGGTTACAACAAATTATGGTTTTAATGAAAAACAGGCGAATCAATTTTTATTGAACAGAATCAGCGCACAATCGGCAATTGCGGATTTTGCTCAAAGTGTTAGCGGATTTGAAGTGATGAAGCAAAAATATTTCAAGTAAAAAGTAAAAAGGCAAAAGTAAAAAGTAAAGAAAATATTTCCAAAACTTTACGCCTTTGCGTTAAAAATTTCTTAAAAATTACAATGTGCGGAATTAACGGAATAGCATTTTCAAGCAAATCGGGACGCGCCGTCAATCAGCGCGTTTTGGCAAAAATGCGCGACGTGATTTCTCATCGCGGTCCTGACGATTACGGCGAATTTATTGACGAAAACATCGGACTCGGACACAGACGTTTGTCAATTGTTGACGTTACTCACGGACATCAGCCGATGTTTAATGAAGACAAATCGTGCGTCATCATTTACAATGGCGAAGTTTATAATCACGCTGATTACCGCGGGGAATTAGAAGCAAAAGGCTACAAATATCAAACGCACTGCGATACGGAAACGATTCTTCATCTTTACGAAGAATACGGCGCAGAATGTGTGGAATACTTGCGCGGAATGTTCGCATTTGCGGTTTGGAATCGGCGCGAAAAATCGCTTTTTATTGCAAGAGACAGATTAGGCGTGAAACCGCTTTATTATGTGTTTGACGACGAGGGAAATTTATTTTTTGCTTCGGAAATCAAATCGCTTTTGGAAGCAAACGCCGTCAGACCCGAACTAAATTACAATGCTCTGCCCGACCAATTAGCCAATCACGGAACTTCTTTTGATGAAACTCTTTTCAAAGGCGTAAAACGACTTTTGCCCGGACACACTTTGCTGTGGCAAGACGGAAAATTAAAAATCGAAAAGTTTTGGGATATTTCTTTTGAGCCGAAACACGAAGAAAAAAGCGATAAAGATTTCGTCGAAGAATGGCGTGAACTTTTCAAAGAATCAGTAAAATTGCGCTTGATGGCGGACGTTCCGCTTGGAATGTTTTTGTCGGGCGGCATTGACTCGAGCGCGATTTGCGCGATGATGTCAACGATGGTTGACGAGCCGGTAAAAACTTTTTCCGTCGGTTTCAAAGAGCGCGAAGCAAACGAATTTGAGTATGCGCGAATCGTTTCAAGGAAGTTCAAAACCGAACATCACGAGATTACAATTACGCCCGAACAGTTTTTTAATGAATTGCCGAATTTGATTTATCACGAAGATGAACCGCTTGGATTTGATTCTTCAATTCCGCTTTATTTTGTTTCGCGCCTTGCCCAAAAGCACGTCAAAGTCGTTCTTACGGGCGAAGGCAGCGACGAGATTCTCGGCGGTTACGGACGCTATGACAAGGCTTTGACGCTTTTAAATTACGGGGAAAAATATGAGAAATTTACGCCCGTATTTTTGCGCGAAATTGTCAAAAGCGGCGTGGCGACTCTGCCGAACTTGCTTAACCGCAAATTGAATCGCACGTTTCTGTCGCGGAAAGCCGATCTTGAAAATCTTTATTTCGACAATTTTGCGATATTTCCGAAAGCAATGCAGAATTGGCTTTTAACCGACGAAACAAAAGCGAAAATTGCCGAAAAAAATCCATATTTTCATCTGCATAATTGGTTAAATAAAACCGACGCGGAAAATCTGCTTGACCAATTGCTTTATGCCGACACGAAAACTTATCTGCACGAACTTCTGATGAAGCAAGACCAAATGTCAATGGCGGCTTCGATTGAATCGCGTGTGCCGTTTCTCGACCATAAACTTGTCGAATTTACGGCGAAACTTCCCGAAAAGATGAAGATTCGCGGGCGCGAAACAAAGTGGATTTTGCGCCAAGCGATGAAGGGAATTTTGCCTGCCGAAATTCTTAACAGACCAAAAATGGGTTTTCCAGTGCCATTGGGAAATTGGTTAAGAAACGAGTTTTCTCATCTTGTTAAAGAATTTGTGTTGAGCGAACGCGCACTTTTACGCGGCATTTTTAACCCCGATTTTGTGCGCGAACTCGTCGCCGAACACAACGCGGGCAAAAACCACGCAGCGAAACTTTTTCGTTTGATAAATCTTGAAATCTGGCAACACCAGTTTGTTGACGGCGAAGCATTTGAGAAAAGTGAACGGCTGATGGAAGAAACTGTTTTAGCGGTTTGAGTTTCTAAAAAATCGTCGCTAATAACCGTATAAATTATTGATTTCCTTAAAATCCGCACAAATGAATAAGAATTTGCTTAAAATAAATTGGCTGATAATTTTGCCTCTCTTAATCGCTGTTTCGTTTTCAGTTTTAGCGATTTGGTTTTTTGGATTTGAAAGAGTGGAGTTCGGTGATACGCAAGATTACATCAATGCGGCAAACGCTTTTTTAAATGGGATGCCGTATCCGCGTCAGAGCGTCTTTCATCCGATGTTTCGCCCGCCGCTTTATCCGCTTTTTATTTCACTGATTTGGTCGGTTTTTCCAAACAGTATAATTGCGGTCAAATTAGCGCAAGCACTTCTGCACGGCGCGACAGTGCTTGTTATCTACAAAATCATTTATGAAATTTTGCGTAAGCACACGCCCGCGTTTTTCGGCGCGTTATTTTGTGCGATAAATCCTTTGCTCATCGCGCATACAACTGATTTTTATACCGAACCTTTACATACATTTTTGTGTGCGCTGGCGATGTTGTTTTTAGTCAAATTATTGAAAGACGACAAATTTTCTTATCTAAATGCGTTTTACGCGGGCGCAATTTTCGGTTTGGCAACGCTTTGCCGTCCGGCGATTCTAGGTGTAGCGCTTTGTTTAGCAGTTGTCATTGCTTTGATACATCTCAAAAAAATTAAAAGAACGAAATATTTGATTGCATCCGCCGTGTTTTTCGTCAGTATATTTCTGGCTACTGCGCCTTGGACTCTTCAAAATTATCGGGACACTGGCGAATTTATTTTAGTTAATGACGGTTTCAGTTATAATCTTTGGCTCGGTAATCTGCCTGAAACAATCGTGCTTTACGAAGGCGGATTTGAAAGCAAGGAAGAAAATCAAAAATTTGCCGATTATGTTTGGGGCGAAGCTCCGATAGCCAAACTCAAAGAACTTGAGCAAACGGATAATTATTATTCGCTCACGTTTAATGAAAGAGAAAAAGTTTGGCGCAGAGAAGCCTTAAAAAATATGACCGCCGATTACGGTTTGACGGCGCGTCTGATGCTCGGCAAACTTTGGAATTTTTGGACACCTTTTCTCAATCATTTTACTTACGGCTACAAAATGGTAATTCCGATTGCCGTTTTTGTTATCGCAACATGTATTTTCGGTCTTTACGGCGCGTATATTTTTAGTAGCAATAAAACAGGAAAAAAGTTTATTATCTTATTGGCGGTTTCTTTTCTGGCAACTACCGCAATTCACGTTTTGATATTTGGTTTTGTTCGTTACCGCGTGCCGAATGTTGACCCTTATTTGTCAATGTTGACGGGAGTTGCGCTGTGGCATATCGCCGTCAAACTTTTTCCGAAATATGATTTCCTGCAAAATTAAATTATGAAAATCGAATATATTTGCCACGCTTGTCTTTTAATTGAAACCGAAGATTTGCGAATTGCCACCGACCCGTGGCTCGGCGGCGCGGCTTACTGCGGGCAATGGCATCTTTTCCCGAAACCTGTCAACAGTGAAAAACTGCAAGACGTAGACGCGATTTTTATTTCGCACGGACACGAAGACCATCTGAACGAAGAAACTTTGCGAACTTTGCCGAAAAGCGCAAAAGTTTTTTATCCGTATAGTTTTTTCGGCGGCGCAAAGGAATATATCGAGAGTTTGGGATTTTCGGACGTGAAGGAATGTATCACATTCAAAAAATATCAAATTTCCGACAAAACCGCCGTTACGTTTATCATTAATTCACACGACAGTTTAATGGTTGTCGAAAGCGGCGGCAAAGTTTTAATCAATGTCAACGACGCGCTTCATTCTTCGCCGGAAAAGGTGATTGATTTTTATATTGAGGCGATAAAGGAAAAGTGGCAAAACATTGATTACGTTTTTTGCGGTTTTGGCGGCGCGAGTTATTTTCCGAACGCAATGCACCTTGCCGGAAAAGACGATTATGAAATCAGCCTTGTCCGCGAACAGCTTTTCGCGCATAATTTCTGCCGTGTCGTTAACGGTTTGAAGCCGAAAATTGCCGTGCCGTTTGCGGCGGATTTTTGTCTTTTAGATGAGAATCAGCGATGGATAAATGAGGCGCGTTTTCCGCGCTCGAAAATGGCGGATTATTATCGCAGACACTTTAGCGAAAATCATTACAAGCCGAAAATTATTGATATGTATTCGGGCGATGTTTTGGAAAATGAAGAACTTAAGTCTTTGTCACCATATCGGAAACAAATGCAGAATGGCGAACTCGGTCATTTAATTGACGAGCAATACGGCGAAGAAATTGTCGAAAAACGTGAGCAAAAATTCATTAACGAAACGGAAGCCGAAAAGTTGGTTGACGAAGTTCGGCAAAACATCGAAAAGCGAATGACGCTTTTTAGTTTTGAAAAACTAAAGAAACTAAAATTTTCTCTGCGTTTGACCGATGTTGCCGAAAATAATTTTTACAACATTGCTTTCACGGATGGAAACGCAGAAATACGACGGGATGAAAAAGCCGACGAAGACAGCCTTTTGACAATGGATTTGTCGAGCGCAGTTTTGCGTTATTCAATCGGAAGTGATTGGGGCGCGGACGTTATCAGCATCGGTTACGGCGCGGAAATCAACATCTCGGACAAACGCGCCGCCGAAGTTGACCTTGAAAGTATTTGTATGAATTTGCTGGCGTGTTATCCGACGATGAAGGATTTGCGGAAAACGCCTTTCAGAACTATGCAGTTTTTGCTGCTCAATCCGCCGCGCTTTACGACTTCGATTCGCAAGTTGAAAAAATTTAATCAGGAAAGCGAAAATTATGACCGCAAGACATGGCTTTTGAAAGACGCGGACGAAATTCGCCGGAAATATGATTTGCCGAAACTAGACGCGGAATTTTTGCCGCCAAATAACGAATAAAACACTGAGCGACATAATTTACTTGTCGTCAAAAGAATCGTTTAGGAGAGAAAAAATGAATATCGGATTCGATACGATTGGAAACGCAACCGTCATTGTTTATGACGATAAACCGGTAATTGCCACCGACCCGTGGATTGTCGGCGGAGCGTATTTTGGCAGTTGGCGAATGTCTCACAAAATCCCGACGGAGCAAATGGAAGCCGTCAAAAACTGCGAATATATCTGGTTTTCGCACGGACATCCAGACCATTTAAATCCCGATTCGCTGCCGCTTTTTATCAATCAGAAAATTTTGCTGCCCGACCACGTCGGCGAAAGAATCAAAAAGGATTTAGAAGAACAAGGTTTCAAAGTTCAGATTTTACCGAACAAAAAATGGTTTTCCGTTTCGCCGAAAGTCAGGGTGATGTGCATTTGCGATTATTATCAGGACGCGATTATTTTAATTGATGTGAACGGGCGTTTAATCATCAACACCAACGATGCGATTGACCGCGGCTGGGGACGTTTTGCGCGAAATGTCGCCAAGCCTTTTAAGACGCGGTTTCTGCTGTCGCTGTTCGGTCACGGCGATGCCGATATGATTAACTTTTACGACGAGAATAGTAAATACATCCTGCCGAAAGCGGCGAAAAAATTGCCGGTCGGAGCAAATATGGCGCAAACGACCGAAAGTTGGGGCGCAAAATTTTGTATTCCGTTTAGTTCGATGCACCGTTACCAGCGCACCGACAGCATTTGGGCAAACGAATACACGACGCATCTGGACGATTACGCCATCGGCTATGAATCAAAAACCAGCGAATTGCTTCCGGCGTATATTCGCTATGATTGCGAAACCGACGAGATTACGAAAATTAATCCGCCCGAAGAAGAAAATATAATTTACGAGCCTGAACATTTCGGCGACAATTGGAGCGAAGAACTTTCCGCCGAAGACGCGCAAAAAGCAACGGCTTATTTTCAGAAAATCGAACATCTAAAGACGTTTTTGGATTTTATTAACGTCAAAGTCGGCGGCAAAGACAACATTGTGCCTCTGGCGAAAGACAAATTTAAGCGCGGTTTGACATTTGAAGTTCCGAAAGGTTCGCTGATGTCGGCGATTGAATGGCGGGTTTTTGACGATTTGCTCATCGGCAATTTTATGAAAACGACTCTACATGGAAAATGGTCGAAATCACAACTTTATCCTGAATTTACGCCGTATGTCGCCCGTTATTCCGATAACGCCAATGTCCATCACAAAGAAGAACTTGAGCGTTATTTTGAAGAATATCGCCAACGTGCGCCAATGGAGTTTCTTTGGAATCAATTTGAAAGCAAAGCGATTGATATGTTTCGTTCACGAATCGAAGGCGGTTCAAAAACATTTCAGGCAAGCAAAAAATTTTACTGGTATTTCAAAAAAATGTGGACGTAAATTATGTTAGTAGCCGAATTTAACAATCAAAAAACTAATAAAGACAATTCTCAAACTGAAACTTCGCAGATTTTGCGCGGGCGCGATATTTTGTGTTTCAGCCACGATTGGACGGGCGACCCGTTATCGAAAACGCATATCGCCCGTGTTTTATCAAAGGATAATCGTATTCTGTGGATAAATTCAATCGGCTATCGCACGCCGACGGCTTCGACTAAAGACGTGAAACGCGCATTGAACAAAATGAAAGCGTTCACCGAACCGATTCGGGAGGTCGAGCCGAATATCTTTGTGCTGAATCCGTTGGCAATTCCGATTTATAACAATGAAAGCGTTAAAGCGGTTAATACGAAATGGCTGCAAATGCAGGTGAAAAAGGGAATGCGAAAACTCGGATTCAAAAATCCGTTCAATCTGGTTTTCCATCCGCCTTCGGGTGTTGCGGCGGGAAAACTCGGCGAAAAAGAGATTGTTTATTACTGTGTTGACGAGTATTCGGCTTTTACCGGAGTTTCCGCTGAAGCAATGCTGAATTATGAAAAAAGTTTGATAGATAAATCAGATTTCGTGATTGTTTCGGCTGAAAGGTTGTATGAAACGAAGTCGAAACTTCACTCAAAAACATTTCTGATTAGGCACGGTGTAGATTTTTCGCATTTTCAAAAGGCGTTGAACGCAAACACGAAAATACCTGATGAAATTGCGAATTTGCCGCGCCCGATTATCGGTTTTCACGGCTTGCTCGCCGATTGGGTTGATTTTGAGTTAATCAAAAAAACCGCCGAATATTTCAAAAGCGGTTCAGTCGTTTTAATCGGAAAAATCGCAGTTGACGCGGAGCAGAAAGTTAAAATTCTCAATGATGTGAAAAATATTCATTTTCTCGGACGCAAGCTGTATTCAGACTTGCCAAATTACTGCAAAGGCTTTGATGTCGCGCTCAATCCGTTTGCGATAAGCGAATTAACGCTGGCGGCAAACCCGTTAAAAGTGCGCGAATATCTCGCGGCAGGTTTGCCCGTTATTTCAACCGATATTCCCGAAGTCGCAATTTTAGAGCATTGCCGTATCGGGCAAAATCATGAAGATTTTATCCGGCAGATTGAAGAAGCGTTGAAAAATCCGCGCCCGCAAAAAGCGATTAGTGATTCGGTTCAAAACGAAAGTTGGGAAGCACGGGTTGACGAGTTGAGAGAAATAATAAAAACGCATATATAAAAAAGGTGGAAGTCGTTATGTTAAATTCAAACAACTTTCGCCTTTTTTATTTCCCGCAATTAGATACTAAAGTTTCCAAACTGAAAATTTAGTATCTCGCAACTGCGTACTTACCGCCGGTTCGGGTCAAGAAATGATAGCCGCAAAAAGGCGCAAAAACCACAAAAAAGATTTTTTTAATAGTCCTTTTTGCGATTTTTGCGCCTTTTTGCGGCTAATCTTTCTCTGCTTTTCCTTATCCCGAACGGATATTATTTAATAACAATTGTCGGGTCGCCGATAAGCTGCCAGGTTTGTCTGACATCTTTATCGGCGGTGTTTTGTTTCGCCGCTTTGACGATTTCTCCGATGCGAACGGATTTTGTTTTCGCATTGAAGATAAGATTAGTCAGACTTTGGCTTATCTGGAACTGATTTTCGGAAAATGTAATACCCGAAGACGCCCAAACTGCAATCGCGCCGTTTTCCGCTTTGACGGCGGCTTCCGCCAAACTGTCGTTATTCGCGTTATGCGTGTAACCATTCAAACAGGTCATCATCACATAAAACGAAAGTTCGCGGTTGCTTAATCCTGCCGTGTCATTGGCACTGAAAACAGACGTATTCGACCAGGCGACCGTTGAACCGTGTCCCGTGTAAGTTACGACCATCGGATTGGCGTTTAACTGCGTCAAAACAGCGTTGTGCATATCGGCATCGCTCATTTCGGCGCGATTGATGCGTGATGAACGCACATTATTCGGCAGAATGTTTTGCAAAGCCGTATTGTAATTTTCAAAGCCGCGGTCGGCAACCAATACATCCGATTTTTCGAGTCGGGCGGTTTGATTGTCATAACGAATAAGTTTATCAACCATCGCGTTGGCTTCCGCCAATGTCGCCGCGGGCAATCTGCCGAGCGCAATGTCTTCGATGCCGTCATTGTCGAAATCCGCCAGCCAAGCGTCGCTTGCCGTTTCAAAATTGTCGGTATCAACCGATTTGGTCGGCACAACGTCGCGGGTTGTTGTCAAGCCAAGCCGATTGCGCGGGTCGTAACTGGAATCGCCGAACAAAAGTGCATAACGCGGTTTGAGTTTCCATTCGCTCGCGGTAAGTTTCAAGAATTGTTTGACGGCTTCCGGCGTTCGTGCGCCGAAACTGAATTCGTCATACAAATCATCAATCAATACAACTCGGGTTTTCAAGCCTTGCGCGTTGCGAATCGAAGCGAGTCTGTCGGCAGAATCGCGCAAGCCGTCCGAAGTGATAATGACGAAATCCGCTTCATTTATCGAACTATGCCAATTTGACGGCGTGTTGCGTTCGACTTTTAACGCCGGTTCGACGTTTTCGTCGGTAACGGCGAGAAGTTCGCGGTCATAGCCGACGGAACTCAAGCTAAAACCGTAACTATCGCCTGTATTTTCACTGCTTCCGACTAATTGCCGCACCGCATTACCGTTTTGGATTTCAAAGACGCTGACAATTTCATTTGAAAATCCGCCGACGCGAGCAGTTTGTCCTGCCGGAACGCTGAAACGCAAGCGGTTGTTAGTCGCCGCAAAATTGCGTTGATAACTTAAACTAATCGTATCAACAAAGTTAATGTCAGCACCTGTGCCGACTGATTGCAAATTAACGCGGTTTGCGCCTTCGCGTAACGCTGAGGCGGGCAAATCAAAACCAAACTCACGATTTTGTGTGTTCGACAAATTGACTGTGCCGAGTTCAACGTCATTAAATTTGATATTGACGTAATGTTCGGCGGTTGTTACGCCTTGCAGTTTGACGTTCAAATGTGCGTTTCCATTTCCGCTGAAATTATTAACGGTCAGGTTTTGCACGGTTGGACCGGCTTGCGTGATAACCGCGCCGAACCAGTTTTCTTCGTCGCCGTTTAAGATAGCCGAAGAATAAATCGTGCGGTCTTTGCGCTTGACGGTTACGCCGAAACTTCTCGCGTCCGCCGCGTCGCCCGCATTTCCGCCTTTAAATTCTCTGACGCGCAAACCAGCCGTTCGACCTTTGACCAGATAATAAACCTGCGTGTCGGCGGTCGGTGTATCAAGTCCGCGTCCGAAAAACTCGATTGAGCCGTCGGAATTCAGTTTCATCGGAACTTGCTCGCCGCCCGCCAACAACTGCCAGAAATAGCGTTTTGAATCAGTATCAAAACCAGCCGCGCTCAGTTGTTCGGCGGAAACGCGATACCAGGCATCGTGATTTACCGAAATTTTCACGCCTGTTTGCGCCGCAATCTGCCGTTGGCGCGATTGATTCGCCGGAGAATTATCAGCATTCGCATTATCAGTATTTTGACTGCCGATAATTTCCTTTTCGGCGGAAGGCATTTCGATTTGCGCCAAATCGGACAACAATTTTGCGTTCGTCGGCAAATTGTCAAATGCAGTCTTGAAAGTCGGCGAAACCGGACCGTGGAGAGTTTTGCTGCCGTTTAAGTCTATGTCTTCGAGATAATAAACCGCACTCGATTCGGCGTTTTTATCAGTCCAACTGTAATTGTCGCTTGTTGCCGAAAGATTAACACTCGTCCGCAACGCGCTTCCCGCCACCGGCGCGGCATTAAGCAATTGACGTTCGCCGCCGACTTCACGATAAACATTAAAGCCTAAATTGCTCGATTCATCGCCCGTTGACCATTTCAGCACGACACCGTTTCCGTTGGTAAAAGCATCGAAACTTTCCAATTTGATAGCGGTCGGCGATAAAACAAAGCCGAAATCAACCGTCGGGTCGGATGTTGAACCGTTTGTATTAGTAACGGTTTTATTGGGTTTGGCAGCTTCAGTTCCCGGAGTCAGCGTAACCAAGCCGGAAATCGTTTTGCCCGTAAAATTACCTGTGTTGTCGGGAAATCCGTTGTCGTCTTTATCAATATTATTGTCGGGATTAGTTGATGTCGGAGTGCTGGAATTTGCACCGCTCGACGTTACGACCACTCGATATTGACCTTGCGGTAAGCATTGGAAATTGTAATTTCCCGAACTATTACTCAAAATTCCGCCCGCCGCATCGTCGGAAGTTCCCAAAACACCGTCGGGTCCGACCAAAATTTCCGTTCCCGTTGAACCGTAAAGTTGAACTTTGATTGATTGAATACCATTTTCGCCCGTGTCTTGAATTCCGTTATTATTGTTTGCGCCCGCGCCGCTATCGTTCCAAACCGTGCCTGACAAAGATAAACAATAAAAACCTAAATCAACCGTCATATTTGCCGCCGCGTCAGCCGCGCCTTGTCCTGTCGCCTGAACGTCAACTTCACCCGTCGGCTGTCCCGGACCTAAAGTGACTGTGCCGGACGAAATGCCGTTTGTTTGGATAGAATTCGCCGCGCCTGTCGGATTGATTCCGTTTTCGCCGTTTTGTCCGGCGACGGAAGTCGAATCCATATTAGTCGCATTTGTGATCGTCGTATCCTGATAACCGGCGAGAGCAGCGTTGTTGGCAAAGTTTGAAGAATTTGCCCGAACGGAATAATTTCCGGCTGCCAAACCGTCAAAACGATAATAGCCGTCGGCATCAGTTATAACCGTTTGCATGACAGCCGAACTCGAATTGAGAAGACTGACCGAAACGTCTGCCACACCGACTTCGCCCGCGTTGATTTGTCCGTCATTGTTCGTGTCATACCAAAGGCGATTGCCGAGCGAATAAACTGCAAACGGTGCAAAACCGGTATCTAAATTGTGATTGTTATCGCCCGCGCTTCCGGTGGTTACGGAGATGACGGGAAAAGTTCCCGCCGGTGAACCTGCCGGATTCGTTACCGAAGCAGCGTCCGAATCGCTTCCCTGTGCGAAACCCGCTTGCGATGTTTGGGTTTTGGTAGTCAAAAACAAACTATTTAACGCGCCGCCTGCCGCATAATTTGCCGAAACATCCAGGCGAAGTTGATAAGTCGTATTCGGTTGAATGTTCAAACCATAGATTGCGTTTGCCGTGTTCGTTCCGGCTGCGGACGAGAAATAATACTCGCCGTTGGCATCTGTAACGGCTGTTCCGAGAAGCGTCGAGCCTTGATAAAGTCTGACGCTAACGCCGGCGATACCGTTTTCTCCCGCATCCTGCACGCCGTTTCCGTTGGTATCGCGCCAAACACGGTTGCCAAGTTCAATCGGAGCAGGATTGGGAAGTATTAATAAATTTCCGCCAATGCCACCGGCTTTGCCGAACACATTCGCGTCATTTCCGTTTCCATTATAAAGCCGATAAGCCTTGGTAAAATCACCTGTTGTATTACTTAACCAGCGGACACCGCCGTCGTGAGTCATATTTGCGATGTTGGGAATCGGGTCAAAATTTGAAATTATCACATCGGGCGCACCCGGAAGCTGCTCGACGCCGCCGTTGCCCGTATCATCGTGATTACCGCCTTTTCCGTTGATAGTTACCGTTCCGGTATTTGTCGTATAAACATCGGCTAAATCGTAAGAATCTCCGAAATAAAATTCAGCTTTTCCGGGACCTTCGCTGGTATTTTGCGGAGCATTGCCTGTTCCGCCGCAGCGTCCGTTGACTTCGAGAGTCCAACCGGAAGTCGGATTGCCGCAGGCACGCAGCACATCGCCCGCCGTTCGCGGCTGATAGAAATTTGTGGCACTTGGGTCGTTTGGATTTGACAACGAGCCGTTACCAACCTGGTCGCTGATGCGGTCGCGCAAACCTAAAATCAAATTACCGTTATCAAACGCAATATCGGTCAGCATCGGTTGGGAATAAACCGTACGGTTGGCAACGCTCGAACTATTACGATAAATATTTGACCATGGTCGCCAGCCTCCGAATGCACCTTGCGAATGAGTGGTTATGCCGCGTCTGTAATTTAACGGCGCAGAGAAAACCGGCGAAGTACCAAACGCTAAAGTCGCCGGATTAACCTGATAAATGTATGCGTAAAGTTTGCGTGCATCACCCAAATTATAAACGCCGTTGCCGTCGTTATCAACAAAAATTTCACCATTGTCGAATGTTCCATCTCCATCTAAATCAACAAAAGGTTCTGTCGTTTGGCGAATATTATCGCCGTTTTGGTCAATAAAATAATCACCGCCATCATACTGACCGTTAGTATTAGCATCAGTATATGTATCAACTTGTGTTGAAGATTCCGCGCTGCAAACCATCCCGACATAAAGTTGTCCGTGATAAAAATTTACGGCAAAAGGACGGGCATCGGTTGCCGCGCAAGTCCCGGTGGCTAAAGGCAAGTTTGTCGGAGTTGCTTGCGAGATAATTTGCGCTCCCGTGTTTGGATTGAGCGCGTAAAGTGTGCGATTTGCTAAATTTATAACATAAAGTCGGCTTTCATCTTCAGACATTGTCATTCCGCCCAATGAGGTTTTGCCAACGCCATCCCAGCCGGTATTGCCGTTATCCCTCGAATAATCAGCAGTGTTATGAGCGTTAGTTGCTGTTCCCGGAACAGTAAAAGTATTGGTTACCGAGCCTGTGCCTGTGCGATTAATAACATAAATCGCATTTGGTCCGCCAGTGCCAAAACCAACGTGACGCTTAAAATAAGCTCCGGCGTAAATTAAACGTGAATTACGAGCATAAGCCAGCCCTGACGTTGTGCCGATATCTTGTGCCTCAAGCGATAAAGAATGAGCAGTCGGCTGGTCGAAATTAGCTTCGACTGCCCCGGTTGCAGTATCCGTGCTTCCGGCTGAATATGGAAAACTCACCAGAACCGGCTGAACATTATTAACCTGGCTGCCTGCTTGATAAAGCGATGCGGCAACTTCAGGATTATTTTGTGAATAGTCCGCCGGATAATTGACTGCCAGATTTACGTTCGTTGAAGGCGTGGAAGCAAACTGAACAGTTGACCCCGAACCGTTTGCAATTCCGCTTCCAACCGAGTCGGTATTTCGCGCCGAAGGATAATAACCTGCCGGAAGATTTGTGAATTCAATCCGGTATGGACCCGAACCCGCATCAGTTGTCGTTAAGGAATAAGTTCCGCCCGTAATGGTCGTTGTCGTGCCGCGTGCCGCGCCTGCCGAGTCATAAGCCGTTACGGTTACGCCCTGCAAACCTTTATCAATGGCGACACCGATTGTGCTGGTGGTTAAACCATCATTAGGAATAGTCAATGTTGTGTCGTAATTGCCGTTCCCGTTAAAATCCTGGAAAACTCTGCCGCTGATAGTTCCGGCGGCACTTGTCTTCCAATTCAACGCAAAGGGTGAATAAACTATTGATAAACCCAACAAAAGGGCGATTAGTATTGAATTTCTTTTTCTTTTTGGCAAGTTGTTTTTTTTCATTGTAAATAAGACCTCACTTCTCAAAGTGAAATTTTCCGGCGGTAATAAATAGATACAAACCAGAGAACAAAAATTTTGATTTAATAATTAAGGGGTATTTTTACGGATTTTTGATTGATTAGACTTTAGTGCAGGATTTAATCATTTTGCAGAAAAACTCACTTTTTGTAAGTTTAACATTTAGAATGATACACAACATCATTTTACATTGCAAGAGAAAAAGTTAAAGTATTTCAAAAATATATTTTTGAAATCACGTAACCAAAATTATAGATATCAATTTTAGGATTAAATTTTATGGTAAGCGTGAGAACCTTGAGATGAGATAAACAATAAACAGTGTAAATGTTACGGCAGCCGAGATAAGGCAAAATTGGCAAAATGCTTCGATGACAAAACCTTGCAAATAAATTAACCAAACTGTAAAAATCGTCATTAAGATAACTTGAACACCGAACAGCATCCACATTAAACGATTGCCAAAAGCTGCCAGAAGTGCAAATGAAAAAGCGGTAAAATAAGCAATCGCGCCAAAAATCGCCAGTGGAACGCCGAACATTTCAGCATATTGGCTGGTTAAAACCTGTTCGCAACCTTCGATAATACTGCACGGAACTTGTCCGCCCGTATAATGTTTGATTGTCAGGTAGACCGCGTCCGCCAAACCACACAATGCAACCACAGCCGCTAATAACGGGAGTTTAGCGATTGCATTATTTTGACTAACCGGAACTTCGGAACTGCTCATTTCTTTTCCCCGGAATTATTGGAAGTTCCCTTTGGAGTGTTTGCAGAATTGGTTGTTTGATTCGTATTTGTGTTTGAACTGTTCGCCGTATTAGCCGATTGATTTGGTTGTGTTTGAGTGGTTGCCTTTTGCAGTTCGGCATCAATAATCTGGCGCATTGTTTCAACTTCCATTTGCTCCGGCGTAAGTTGTTTGCCGTTGATAAAAATAGTCGGCGTTCCGTTAAGAGTCAGAGAACGCCCGCGCTGCATATCGGCATCAACCCGTGATTTTGCCGGTAATCCCAACACATCATTTTGAAATTTCGGCACATCCAAACCGAGTTTCTGGGCGTATTCTTCAAACTTTTTCCGCGCTTCGGGAGAATTTTCCCACTCTTGCCGATTAGTGAAAAGCTGGTCTTGCATCGCCCAAAACTTACCTTGAAGTCCGGCAGCTTCCGCCGCAACCGCCGAATTATACGCATTTTTGTGAATCTGTATTAGTGGATAGCTGCGATAAATGAATTTTATCCGGTTGCCGTAAAGTCCGGTAAGTTGCTTCATTTTCGGATGCTGTGTGCCGCAGGTCGCACACTGGTAATCGGCAAACTCTTCCACTGTTACCGCCGCCGCCGGCGAACCGAGCATATTCGGCGGCTGCGCTCCCGGCAAGGCTTTAGTGTAAATTTCTTCTGCTGTTTGACCTGGTGTTTTGTTGGAATTGCCGGTTTTATTAACATTAGCGGTTAGAGGCTTGTTAGTCTGCGATTTGGAATTTTGATAAAAAAACCAACCGCCAACTAATGCGACGAGTAAAACCAATCCGATAATTACAAAAGGGAGATTGCTGCTGTTGCTTTGATTTTTGTTGTTCATTTATTAAATGGTAAATGGTAAATGGTAAATGGTAAATGGTAAATTCGTGAAAATTAACCATTTACCATTATCTTATGATTTTTAGCCGTTTTTTTCCTGCCCGGCGTTCTTCTAAAATCTCAATTGTTTCCTTAACTTTATTATAAATTCCGTCTGCGTCCAAACCGTATTTGGCAAGCAGAAGTTTCGGGTCGCCGTGCGTAATAATTCTATCGGGAACGCCCAGCCTGACGATTTTAACTTTATCCAAAAGACCGTTTTCTTCCAATAATTCCATCACGGCAGAACCGAAACCGCCTGCTAAATACGCTTCTTCAACCGTTAAAATTAACCGTTTTGTTTGTGCTAAGGCTAAAATTAACTCTGCGTCAAGCGGTTTGACGAAACGTGCGTTGATGATCGTTGCCTCGATACCGTCTTTTTCCAAATTGTCGGCGGCTTCCATCGCCGGATAAACCATCGAACCGTAAGCCAAAATCGCTACTTCGCCCGCCGAATCACGAAGAAGTTCGGCTTTACCGATTTCTAAAACTTTCGGTGCTTCCGAAATATCAACACCGTAACCGTTGCCGCGCGGGTAACGAATCGCCGCGGGCGCATTTTGTTCGATTGCCGTTAAAAGCATATCACGCATTTCGGCTTCGTCCTTCGGAGCCATCAATATGATATTCGGATAGCCGCGCAAATATGCAATATCAAGCAATCCGTGATGAGTCGGACCGTCCGCGCCGACGATTCCGGCTCTGTCCATCGCAAAAGTTACATTCAAATTTTGCAGACAAACATCGTGAATGATTTGGTCAAAAGCGCGTTGCAAAAAGGTCGAATAAATCGCGGCAACAGGTTTTAAACCTTCGCAAGCCATTCCGGCGCAGAAAGTTACGGCGTGTTGTTCCGCGATGCCGACATCAAACGCTCTTTCGGGAAACTTTTCCAGGATTTTATCAACGCCTGTTCCGTCGGGCATCGCGGCGGTCAGCGCGACAATTTTATCGTCTTTTGCCATCAATTCACACATCGTTTCACCGAAAATTTGTGTGTAAGTTTTCGGTGCAGACTTGCCTGATTTGATTGCTTCTCCGGTTTTCAAGTCAAACGGTCCGGTGGCGTGCCACGCATAATAATTTTTTTCGCGCGACGGATAACCTTTGCCTTTCGTCGTTAGCGCGTGGACAATAACCGGACCGTCTTCAACCTTTTTCGCTTCTTCGAGTGCGCGAACGAGCATTGAAACATTATGTCCGTCAACATAACCGATGTATTTAAAACCGAGTTCATTAACGAGTGCGCCCGGCAGAACCGCCGCCGCAATCGCATCTTTGACGGTTTTTGCCATATTTCGCAAACTGTGTCCCAAACCCGGAACACTTTCCAATGTGTCGCCGACTTCTTCTTTCAAGCGATGATAACTTTGCGCCTCTTTAATGCGGTTCAAATATCGTGTCAACGCGCCGACGGCGGGCGCGATTGACATATCGTTGTCATTTAAAAGAACAATCAATCGCGTTTTCAGATGTCCGGCTTGATTTATCGCTTCCATCGCCATTCCGCCGGCTAAACTCGAATCGCCAATCAAAGCACAAACATTAAAATCTTCCTGCTTTGTGTCGCGGGCGACAGCCATTCCGAGCGCGGCGGAAAGCGAAGTTGAAGCGTGTCCCGCGCCGAAAGTATCATATTCTGATTCATCTCGCCGCAAAAAACCGCTCAGACCTTGATATTGCTTTATCGTGTGAAGCCGGTCGCGTCTGCCGGTCAAAATTTTATGCGCGTAAGCCTGATGTCCGACATCCCAAACAAGTCGGTCATTCGGCGTATCAAACGCATAGTGCATTGCCACGGCGAGTTCGACTGCGCCAAGCGACGCGCCCGTGTGTCCGCCGATACGTGAACAAGTTTCCAGGATGAACTGCCGAACTTCGTTGGCAACTTCCTGCAAATCTTCAATTTTCAATTGCCGCAAATCCGCCGGTGAATTTATTTCCGATAAAAATCTCATTTAACCTTTCCCGTTATATTACACTCAAATTTCACATTTTAACTTGCTGACTGGCAAATGTTAAATGTCGAACCCGGTTTTGTTTGTGAAACAAAATAAAGCACCCAAGTTGCCAGTGGTCAAAATCCAGAAGATATTTAACCGCGAAACACGCAAAACACGCTAAAAATACTGTACAATAATCAAGCAATTTTCTTTTTTTCGTGTTTTTCGCGTGTTTCGCGGTAAATGAATCTTCAAATCTTAATTACCGGCAACTTGGGTTAAAGCGTTTGTTTTCTTCCCTTACTAATCTTTACATTTCTTTACTCAATAAATAAAAAAACTTTCGGCTAAATCACATTTGCCAGCGTCTAAAAATGTGAAAAGCGAAAGCTAAACTGAAAAATATAAGAGGAAATTACACTATGTCATTAAAACAAAAATTCATTTCGACTGTTACATTAGCCTTTGCAATCGTTGCATTTACAACTTTTGTTTCAGCACAAGATACCACCACAACCCGGCAACAAGATTCCGTCACCAAACAGGAAAAGCGTGAGCGCAAAGGTTTCGGTAGACGCGAAGGCGGCAATCGTAAATTCGGTAAAGAAGGACGCGGAGATAAACACGGTGATAAAATGATGATGCGCGGGCTTAGCCAACTTAATTTGACCGACGCGCAAAAAACGCAAATCAAAAGTTTGATGGAAACCAGCCGCACGGCAAATCAAGGAACGCACGAAGAACTGCGCGGTTTGATGATGAAGAAACGCGACGGCATCATTACGGCGGATGAGCAGGCAAGATTAGGCGAACTAAAAGCGAAGGCGAAAGCGTCTGCCAAACAAACGCATAGTTCAATTTTAGCAATACTGACTGCGGAACAACGCACTCAGCTTGAGCAATTAAAAGAACAACGCAAACAAAAAATGGAAGAACGCCGCCAAATGCGGCAAAATCGGCAGACTCCGCCAACACAAAAGGAAGATAACTAATTTTTCTCCATAAACTAAAAACTAAAAACAAAAGGCGCGAAGATTTACTTTGCGCCTTTTGTTTTTGTGAAATCAAAAAATTGTGTTGTGTTTATCATTTATTTTTCGACAAAAAGTTCCATAAATGTTTCGTTTGAAACAGGTTCGATTCTGCCCAATTTCATATTTTCTTCAACGTGAGCGGCGCGGCTCATTCCGACCAACGCGGTTGTAATTCCGGGCGCGGAACGCACAAATTGCAGACTCGTCTGCGCGTCGGTTTCCATTTTACCGAGCGTTTTGCTGACATCCGCAGGTAGATTTCTGGCAAGCTGCCCTTGTGAAATCGAAGCACTGGCGAGAACGGTCATATCGAGCGC
Organism: Pyrinomonadaceae bacterium; assembly: GCA_050998795.1. GTDB lineage: Bacteria > Acidobacteriota > Blastocatellia > Pyrinomonadales > Pyrinomonadaceae. The sequence continues at coordinate 15,063 of JBPCPU010000114.1, read as the reverse complement.
GTGAGCGACCGAAACAGTTGATTGAGCTTCGCCGTTCAAAGACTGATTTTTCAGCACCAACGCTTCGGGCATCGTTAAATTAAACGGCACTTGAATAAATTTGAAGCCGTGATTTTTACCGCCGACTTTTCGTGCGATATTCACCATTTTTTCGAGCGAATGATAACCTTTCTGCTGCGGCGAAACGCGGAAACCGTTCCACGTCGCCACGCCGTAAAAGTTGATTTTTCCATTCGCGCGGTTTTCTTCCAAAAGTTCAAATGCCGAAGCCAGACGCTCTTCAAACTCATTGATTTCGACTTCGGCAAGCTGCGCTTCGGGATTATGAATATAATAAACATCAACCCCTTCAATTTCCATATTTTTGAGCGATTGGTTAATCTGACTTTGCAGATAACCCGGTGTCATACAATGACTTCCGCCGACAATATCTTCAAAATCCGCAATCCCTGTTTCGACAAAATTTTCGATAAAATACTGGCGCACATTGGTCGGCGGTTCATTATCAAAAGGCAGGTAACCGCCCTTTGTGCAGATGAGAATTTCGTCGCGTCCGAATTTTTTCTTCTGCAATTTTTGCAGTGCTTTACCGATGGCGCGTTCACTGCGCTGAAACCGATAATTGGCGGCGGTATCAATTACGTTGCAGCCGAGTTCAACCGCATCCGAAATCGCTTCGGCATAACTTTTATCGGTCGGGACATTCGCCTCGCCGAGATATGTCCCGATACCGATTGACGACAGCCACAAGCCTTGCGTTTGCCGGAAATGGTTCTCCACAAATTTTTTTAGAAATCGCTGAACGTAATGCGATGTTCCGTCAGGAGTTGCAAATTTTTCACTCATATTTTTGAAGTTCAAAATAAACTTAATCTTGATTTATATTTAACAATCTGTTTAGAAAATTGTTTTAAATTATTCCTTCAACAATTTTTACGATTTTCTCTAAACCTTCGGCATCGGTTTTGCCAAAATCATCAAGTTCATCACTATCAACGTCCAAAACGCCGAAGACATTGCCTGATTTATCAAAAATAGGCAAAACAATTTCGGATTTTGATGCGGACGAACAAGCAATGTGATTTGGAAACTCGACAACATTCGGCACAATAACGGTTTGTTTTGTCGTGTAACAATATCCGCAAACGCCTCTGTCGAAATCAATCCGGGTGCAGGCAATTGAGCCTTGAAATGCGCTCAAAACGAGTTGATTTTCCTTTTTGAGATAGAACCCAATCCAGAAAAAACCGAATGCTTCCCGCAGAACCGCCGTGATATTTGCCAGATTTGCAACCAAATCGGTTTCACCTTCAACCAAAGCCTTAATTTGCGGCGCAATTTTATCGTAAATCACTTTGCGGTCAGCGGTTTTCGGCACAAATAAACTTTCAGCCATATTTTTATTTTAGCACGTTTGTTTTCAAACTATCTAAACTATTCATTTGTATTGCCTTGCGTGGCACTTGACTTGCGTTAGCGGCAAATAAAAACATAGGATTTTATAAAGTGGAAGATAAAAAAAAGAACGGTTGGTGGTTGGCAACGGCGGTTGCCGTGGGTGCGGTTACGGCTTATACGGTTTGGGGAAAACCGAAGCAAAAATACAGTTTTCAAGACAAAATAGTTTTAATTACGGGCGGTTCGCGCGGACTCGGTTTAGTTTTGGCGCGAACTTTTGCGCGTGAAGGCGCGAAGATTGCCATTTGTGCGCGGGACGGCGAGGAGTTAAATCGTGCAAAGGATGATTTGCAAAATCGCGGCGCGGAAGTTTTAGAGGTTGTTTGCGATGTTCGGAATCAAAACGAAGTCAATCAAATGATTGAAAAAGTTTGTAATCATTACGGACGGATTGACGTTTTGGTAAATAATGCGGGCATAATTCAAGTCGGACCTCTTGAAGTGCAGACGAAGGAAGATTTTGAAGATGCAATGAATGTGCATTTTTGGGGACCGTATTACACAATGAGCGCGATTATTCCAAAAATGCAGGAACGTCGGACGGGAAAAATTGTCAACATTTCTTCCTTCGGTGGAAAAGTAAGCGTTCCGCATCTTGCGCCGTATTGTGCGAGCAAGTTTGCATTGGTCGGTCTTTCAAGCGCAATGCGTGTCGAATTGGCGAAGGACAAAATTGACGTAACAACAATTTGTCCGGGCTTAATGAGAACCGGAAGCCACGTCAACGCCGTTTTTAAAGGAAAAAACACTTTAGAATATGCTTTGTTCAGCATTGGCGATGCTTTTCCGCTGGCATCAATCAGCGCGGAAAGCGCGGCGAAACAAATTGTCGAAGCGTGTCGGAACGGCGACGCGGAAGCAATTATCTCGATTCAAGCCGAAATTGCGGCAAAAATGAACGCGCTGTTTCCCGAATTAGTCGCGGAAATTTCCGGCTTGGTCAATAAAATTTTACCGTCGGCGGGCGGTATCGGCAAAAAACACGCACTCGGCAAAGATAGTACATCTTTTATTTCACCGTCATTTTTAACCGCTTCGATTGATGAGGAATCTTATCAAAATAACGAACTCAAACCCAATGAACAATTAACTTAAACAAACAAGGAAAGGTAATAATTTTATGAACAAAATCTTGAAATAATAAATTTCGACGATGTTGAAGATAATTTGTCGCTTATTTCCGAGAGTTTTCCGTGCCTTCCGCCACCTCCGGCACGCTGTTTTTTCTTTTTCGTCGGCTGTGCTTTCGGCGGAAAGGAAAATTGATAACATTTTTCAAAAGTCGGCAGTCATGCTTGAAACTCTTCATCAGTTCTTCCGGCAGCATCAAGAAATTCTCCCGGCTTTTCCTTTAATTCAAGATATTGGAACATTTACATAGTCTATCTAATTTTGCTTATTTCCAATAATGTCTATTTAACAAGCGCGTCCGGTTCGATACCGGAATGCGTTTCGGATTAAACAAAGCAGTACCGCACGTCGGAGATTTTACCGGAGTTACAATCGGTGTCGCCGATTTGTTCAGGAAAAAATAACAAATTTCTGTTAGTATTTTATTAAAGGAGAAAGTTTATGCGACCGTTTTTCCATAACAATAGTCTTTCGATTGCGCTTTTCGGATTGTTCTTTTTTTCGTTTGTCGGGCAATATCTGACTGGTGTCAAGGAATATAACGATGACCGGAAAGAACACAATCAACCGACCGTTGGCTATGTCGAATACCTGGGCGAAGGACATTTTATCGAAGCGACGTTCGAGAATTGGGAAAGTGAATTTCTGCAAATGGGAATGTATGTCGTGCTGACGATTTTTCTTTATCAAAAAGGCTCGTCCGAATCAAAAACTCCCGACACGCTTGACCGCGTTAACGTGATTCCCGAAAAAAACTTGTTGAATAAAGACGCGCCTGCGCCCGTTAAACGCGGCGGCTGGGTTTTGAAAATTTATCAGAATTCCTTGAGCATTGCGCTGTTTTCACTTTTTGCTGTTTCTTTCGCACTGCACGCTTTCGGCGGCTCAAAAGTCTATAATCAGGAGCAAGCCGCGCACGGTAAAACCGAGCAGGTAACGACAATCGAGTATATCGGCACGTCGCGCTTTTGGTTTGAATCGTTTCAAAATTGGCAGAGCGAATTTTTATCAATCGGCGCGATGGTCGTGCTGTCAATTTTCCTGCGGCAAAAAGGTTCGCCCGAATCAAAACCGGTTGACAGTTCGCACAGCGATACCGGAAATAGTTAAGAAACTGTTTGAAATTGAATCTATGCGAAAACGCTTTGTCATTCACGAACATCATGCTTCGCGTCTGCATTTTGATTTACGTCTGGAAATCGGCGGCGTTTTGAAATCCTGGGCAGTTCCGAAAGGCGTTTCGATGAATCCGCAGGAAAAAAGATTAGCTGTTCAAGTGCCTGACCATTCGCTCGGCTATATCGGTTTTGAAGGAACGCTCGCGGAAGGAACTTACGGCGCGGGCGAAGTCCGCATTTGGGACAAAGGCGAGTTTGAAGCGCAGGAAAATGTGTTGGAACAGTTGAAAAAAGGAAAACTCGTTTTTACGTTTTACGGCGCGAAATTAAAAGGTGAATTTACGCTCGTGAAAATGTGGAATCAGGAAAAGAACTGGCTTGTTATCAAATCAAAAGATGGATTTGCCGATAAAGACTGGAAACTCAAAATGGTTCTTGAACCAACGGAATAAGTGATAAGTGATAATTTTTTCCGATATCTTACTTATACAGAAACAAATAAGGTTAAAGCGTTTTTATTCGGAGTAGATGATAGATAATAACTGATAGATGAGAGATAAAGTCTAAATCTATCAGTTATTATCTATCATCTATCAGTTATTCCGAATTGACACTCTCCAATCAAACCGAAACGGTTATGAATGGAGATTCTAGCGACCTATGAAACTTTTTAGTTACATCTTTCGGCATATTTTAGAGGAACAACACTCAATATACAGGAATCCACTTTACGCTATCGTTCAGCCCGAACGTGGTTGTTCTGTTTGTATTTTAGTTTCTATGTCTGTATGTGTCAAACGCGCTACATCTCCCGCCAAATCCGCTACGCATTGGATTATGGCAGGAGTCTTGCGCTAAGAAATGATAAATCACTTTTTTTTGTTTTCGTATTATGCCAAAACTCGCGTACGTTCCATTTTTGCAAAGTAAATGGCAATAAAAATCGCTATGACCATAATTGCTGCCGCCGTCCAAAAGGTTCGCTGAATCGTAAAATCGTCAACTTGATTCAGAGCGTTATTGAGCAAAATGCCGCCGATAGCAGGACCGATGGCACGCGCCAAACTCGCGCCCGATTGCAGCACGCCCAGTGTTTTGCCTTGTTCATCTTCGCTGGAAACTTTCGATGCCAGACTCGTCAGCGCGGGCGAAGCCATTGAGTTTCCGATTGCTAAAAACGCGGTAACGATTAGCAAAGCGGTTAATCCGCCGAAATTCGGACTGATAAACGGAATAACAAAAAAACTTGCTGCCATCAACAGACAACCGATAATCATTAACATATTTTCGCCGATTTGGTGCGCCAGCCTGCCGAAAAGTCCGCCTTGAAAAATAACCGCCAAAATGCCGATAAACGCAAAGATATAACCGTTTTGCTCGGCGGTATATCCAAAACGCTCTATCGTGAATAAGACAAAGGCATAAGTCATTATCGAAAACGATGTAACGAGAAAGAAGTAAATGGCGGTCAGCGTGCCGAACTGCGCGTCGTTCAGCGATTCGATAACTTCGGCAATCCGGTTTTTGCGGATTTTTGCCGCGCCGGACGAATCTTTTTTGATTGATTCGGGAAGAATAAAATAAAGTAAAATAGCGTTTATAAAAGATAAAGCAGCCGCGAAAAAAAATGGAACACCAATTCCATAGCGGCTCAAAATACCGCCGATTGCCGGACCGAAAATAAATCCCAAACCGAACATCGCGCCGAAAAGACCCATTCCTCTGGCGCGGTTTTCTTTGGTCGTTACGTCGGCGATGTAGGCTTGCGCCGTCGAGATGTTTCCGCCCGTAATTCCGGCAACAATTCTGCCCGCAAAAACCATCCAGAGCGCGGAGGCAAAACCGATGAAGAGATAACCGATTGCCGAACCGATAATCGAGAAAAATAAAACCGGACGGCGACCGACTTTATCCGACAGACTTCCCAAAATCGGCGAAAATATAAACTGCATCAAACTATACGATGCAAATAAAATTCCGATTTCAAACGGCGTCGCTCTAAATGCTTCGCTTTCGACGTAATACGGCAGCGCGGGAATAACGATACCGAAGCCGACGAGGTCAAAAAAAACCGTAACAAAAATGATAATAAGTGGTTTGGTGAAAAATTTTTCGTCGGTTTTTTCGGGAATGATTTCCGGTTGTTGATTCATTTAGCGTGCATTCAAAGATAAAAGCATTGAAAGAATAAAATTATGCCATTTTGCAATCGAAACTAAAACTACAATTATTTGAAGCCTGTGCGTAATTCAATATAAACAATAGCCACCGTTGAGAGGCGGTCTGTTCCCGCCGTTCGATAGATCTTCCAAGCGGGCGGTCAGAGACCGCCTCTAAAGGATGAAATAAATTAAATTATCAAAATTGTATTACGCACAGGCTTCAATTATTTATTAACTTTTTTCGCCGACAACGAGCGTCGCTTTAATCGAAAAGCAGAACGAAAGCGAGCCGTCGTCGGCATCCACTATTTGCGCGAGTTTTTCCGCAACCTGTTTTTGTTCTTCCGCGTCGAGAAAATCAAGCCAAACCGGTAAAAGAAAATCGGCGACGAGCGGCGAAGTAACAAATTCCGTGCCGTTTTCAAACTCGAAAATCTCAATTTTTGTAACGGTTTCAAGTTTTGACAGTCCGAGATTTTTCGCGGTTTCCTTAACGCGCGAAACGGTCGGAATTTCGCTGATCAGGCGTTCAATTTCCGCTGCTTTGTCAAGCAAATCCAAATCGAAGAAAATTTCCCACAAAAAAGAAAAAATCTCGCCGAAACTTCCCGCCGTCGGCAGAAAAAATGCGACTTGATTGTTGGATAAATCAATTATTTCTGCGATAAACAAACGCAAATCTTTTGGTTCGACAAAACTTGCGTCCGCCACAACCACGTCAAAACTTTCGTCGGGAAAAACCGAAGCAAAATATACGTCCGATTTTATCGCATCGGATTTGGCTTGCGCGATAATATTCAATTCTTCGTCTTCATTAAAAGCGTTCAGGTTAGAATCCTTCTCTAAATTTTCGCTGATGGCAAGCGCGTGATTGCCCGTTCCGGCGTTGACGTAGAGAATGGTTTTTTCGCCGGAAAATTTGAAGTTTGCGTCGAGAATGTCGGTGAAACGCTCAGTCCAATCGGCTGCTACATACAAATCGCGCAAAAAGGCAAGTTCTTTTTGTGTTTTGCTCATAGATTTATTAAACCTTAAAATTTTTTAATCGTAAATCGTGAATAATAAATCGTGAATCGTATCCGCAATGATTGAATCGGTATATCTATAGACTTAAATTACGAAACAAAGTTGTCTGTGTATTTACGATTCACGATTTACGATTTACGAAAAGAAGATTTACTATTAACAAAAAACTTTTGGAGAAATTTGTGGCGAAAAATATCAAAGAATTATTTGATTTAACAGGAAGAACAGCAATCGTAACGGGCGGTTCGCGCGGTATTGGCGTGGAAATGGCGGAAGCTCTCGCCGAAGCGGGCGCAAATTTAATGCTCTGTGCCAGACGCGAAGAATGGCTGATGGCAACAGTTAAAGAATTTCGCGGGCGCGGCTTTACGGTTGAAGGAAAAGTTGCGGACGTTTCAAAAGAGTCTGATGTGCAGGCGGTTGTTGATGAAACCGTTGCAAAGTTCGGCAAAGTTGATATTTTAATCAACAACGCAGGAATTTCGTGGGGCGCAATGCCCGAAGAAATGCCGCTCGAAAAATGGCAGAAAGTGATTGATGTAAATTTGACGGGCTGTTTTTTGTTCGCGCAAGCCGTCGGACGCGAAATGCTGAAAGTTAATAGCGGTTCGATTATCAATATCGCTTCGATTTCGGGAATGACTTCTTCAGCCAACGGACCTTTTTACGCCGGATACGCGGCAAGCAAAGCCGGACTTATCGGTTTGACGCGCGAACTGGCGGCGAGTTGGGGACGCAAAGGAATTCGCGTCAATGCGATTGCGCCCGGATTTTTTCATTCGCGTCTGGCTGATGCCGTGATTGATATTTACGAGAGAACGATTCAGGAAAACAACGCGATTCCGCGCATCGGTGCAGAAGGCGAACTCAAAGGCGCGGCGGTTTTTTTAGCAAGCGACGCTTCGAGTTATATTACAGGTCAAACAATTGTCGTTGACGGCGGAATGACAATTTAAGTGATAAGTGGTAAATGGTGAGTGGTAAATTAAATCGTCAATTTCAAAATTAATCATTTACGATTTACAATTAACCATTAACAAAGTTATGAAATTTGGCGCGACGACACTTAATTTAGCTTCGGTAATCGAGCATCACGCACGGCTTGCGCCTGACAAGGAAGCGATTGTTTGGAATGAGATGCGATTTTCTTACGGGCAATTGAACGGTCTGGCAAACCGCGTGGCAAATGCGTTGGTTGAAATGAATATCGGACACGGCGATAAAGTCGCGCTCTCGTGTCCGAATCTGCCGTTTTTCCCGATTGTTTATTACGGAATTATGAAGGTTGGCGCGGCGGTCGTGCCTTTGAATGTGCTTTTTAAACCGCGCGAAATTGCTTATCATTTGCAGGATTCGGACGCAAAAGCGATTTTTGTTTTTGAAGGAACGAAGGATCTGGCTTTGGCGCAAACCGTTAAGCAGGGATTTGACCGGGTTGAAACCTGCGAGCATTTGATTGTGATGACGATTGACCCGCTTGCCACTTCGTCGGTTGAAAACGCCAAAACTTTAACTGAAATCACGGCGGATAAACCCGAAACTTTCGACACATTTCCGACTGCGCCCGACGATACTTGCGCGATTCTTTACACATCGGGAACAACCGGACAACCGAAGGGCGCGGAATTGACGCATCTGAATTTGATAACGAATGTAACGACTATTTTTCAATTACACACTCCGGTTTTGGATTTTACCGACGACGTTCAGAAAACCGTTTTAATTACTTTGCCGCTTTTTCATACGACCGGACAAACCGTGCAGATGAATACGAATCTTTACGCGGGAAATCGTGTTGTTCTGCTTCCGCGTTTTGATGCGAAAACGACTTTGGAAACAATGGAAAAAGAGCGCGTAAATTTTTGGGTCGGTGTTCCGACAATGTATTGGGCGTTGCTCAAATACGCCGAAGAAACGGGTTTTGACACGAGTAAAGTTGCCGGGAATATGAAAGCCGCCAGTTCAGGCGGTGCGCCGATGCCGGTCGAAGTGATGAAAAATTTTGAGAAGACTTTCGATATACGGGTTATGGAAGGCTACGGTTTGTCGGAAACTTCGCCGCTCGCGTGTTCCAATCATCTTGATAAACAGTCAAAGGCGGGAACAGTCGGACAACCGATTTTCGGCGTAGATGTCAGATGTTTTGACGAAAATGATAACGAAGTAGAATGCGGAACACGCGGCGAAGTCGTCATTCGCGGCTCAAACGTGATGAAAGGTTATTACAAACGTCCCGAAGCAACCGCCGAAGCCTTTCGCAACGGCTGGTTTCATTCCGGCGACATCGGAATTTTTGACGAAGACGGTTATTTATCAATCGTTGACCGCAAAAAAGATATGATTCTGCGCGGCGGCTACAACATTTATCCGCGCGAACTCGAAGAAGTGATGATGACGCACGAAGCCGTTTCGCTGTGTGCCGTCATCGGCGTTCCCGACGAGCGTTTAGGCGAAGAAGTTAAAGCATTTATTGTGCTGAAAAATAGTTGTAATTTGAGCGCGGAAGATTTTATTGCGTGGTGCAAAGAACAATTTGCGGCGAATAAATATCCGCGCTCTGTAGAATTTCGTGACGGTTTGCCGATTGGCGGAACGGGCAAGATTTTGAAACGCGAATTGCGCGAAAATTAGAAGAGGAGAAAGGGAGATGGAAAGATGGGGAGAAAGTTTGCTGATAGAAATATAGATTTGAAAACATAATTTTAGTTGCGAAGTAAAATCTCCCTTTCTCCCTTTCTCCCTTTCTCCCCATTGCATTTATGAAAGTTCAAGTTTTATTCTTCGGCGCAACGGCTGATGCGGTCGGCAAAAGAGAAATTGAAATTGATTTGGCGGAACACACTAAAACTGCACAAGCGTTTGAAAATGTCATTAGGGATTTTCCGCGCCTTGCCGAACACAAATTGCTTTTCGCCGTTAATCAGGAATACGCAAATGGCGGCGAATTGTTACAGAACGGTGATGAACTGGCGGTTTTTACGGCTGTCAGCGGCGGCTGAATACAGTTATCAGTCAACAGTTATCAGTCAACAGTCAACAATTGATAACTGATAACTGATAACTGATAACTGAAAATGGATTTTTTTGAAATAACGACTGAACCGATTGAAGTTGGCGCGATTGCGCGGCGCGTCGTTCCCGCAAGTTGCGGCGCAATTGTTACGCTTGATGGTTTTGTGCGCCGATTTACTAAAGAGCGCGAAACGCTGTATCTCGAATATGAAGGCTACGAACCGATGGCTTTGAAGGAAATGGAAAAGTTAATCGCGCAGGCGCACAAACAATTTGAAATCGAAAGCGTCGGCATCGTTCATCGTTTGGGAAAACTGGAAATCGGCGAAACGAGCGTTGTTATTTCAGTTGCCGCGCCGCATCGCATCGCCGCTTTTGAGGCGTGCGAATGGCTGATTAAAGAATTAAAGCGAACCGTTCCTATTTGGAAAAAAGAGGTTTATGCTGACGGCGAAACGTGGATTGAAGGCGAAAAAAACCAATAAAAAATTTTTATTAAAATTTAGTTAAATTCGGCTTGTTTCTTGCTTGCTCAACATTTAGTTCTATCATATTATCCTTAGTTGATTCCACGACAGTTCGACGAACAAAGACTACAAAATTTAGGATAATTTTATCTTATCGGTTTTAATTTTATTTAAAAAGAGGATTTGAATATGCGGAAGATTTTATCGTTTTTAATAAGTTTTTTACTGCTTGTGGCAAATGTTTTTGCCCAATCGCAGGCAACGACAGGAAATATCGAAGGTCGCGTCGTTGACCCGAACGGTGCGGCGATTCCCGGCGTAACCGTAACGGCGACCAATCAGGATACGGGTTTTGAGAAATCGGTTCAGACAACCGACGAAGGCAACTTTGTTTTGCCTTTGCTGCAGCCCGGCAATTACAAGGTCGTAACCTCGCCGGTAAAGGGATTTGCGTCTTCAACTTATGAAAATGTCAAAGTTACAGTCGGCGCGAAAAATACGCTTGAAATAAATTTATCGGCGGGCGGTTCGGTCAATGTGGTTGACGTAAGCGCGGAAGGGCAAGGCGTGGAAACGACGCGCACTTCGATTTCTTCGACGGTTGACGAACGCCGCGTTATCAATCTGCCGACGAACGGACGTAATTTTTTGGATTTCGTCACCTTAACGCCCGGCATCGTCCGCGACCCGACCAGAAGCGGCGATTTGGCAGTCGGCGGTCAAAAGGGAACTTTGAATAGTTTGCAGATTGACGGCACGAGCAGCGACAATACGTTTTTCGGACAATCGTCAGGACGCACCGGTTCGGGACGCGCACCATCGCAGTTTTCGGTTGACACGGTTAAGGAATTTCAGGTTAATCAAAACGGTTTCTCGGCTGAATTCGGACGCGCCGCCGGTGCGGTTATCAATGTCGTTACCAAAAGCGGCACAAACCGATTTACCGGCAGTGCATTTGAGTATTTCCGCGATGAATCGCTTAATGCTCGTTCGCCGGTTTTAGTGGCAGTAAATCGCGCTCGTCCTGCCGGACAAATTAATCAATTCGGCGGAACTTTCGGCGGTCCGATTAGAAAAGATAAAATCTTTTTCTTTGGCGCATACGAAGGTCAACGCTCAAATTTGCCGAATCCGGTTGTCATTCGTTCGCTTGCCTTTGCTCCGGCAAGCGTTCAAACATTGCTTGCGCCGAAGGTTAATTCCTACAATATCAATCGTCAGCAAGATACATATCTTATTAAAACCGATTTCAACATCAACGAGCGCAATCAGGCTTGGGTTAGATTTAATCAGCAGAATTTTATCGGAACAAACCTCGAAAATTCGGGAACCTTGAGCGCGGAAGAACACACTGGTAACAGCAACGTCAAAACCTCGACGCTTTCAACGAGTTTGACCACAACGCTGTCGTCAAAATTGTTCAACGAGTTTCGTTTTCAATACTCGCGCGACCGCGAGCCGGGCTTGGCGAACTCCGACAGCCCGGAAGTTTCCGTGAGGGCAAGTGCGGGCGGCATCGACGACGGCGGAAATTTCTCTTTCGGACGCAACAGTTTCAGCCCGCGTGAAACGACCATTAACCGTTATCAATTCATTGACAATCAATCTTATCTAGTTGGTAATCACACCGTTAAATATGGCGCGGATTTATTGTTCGACCGTATTTTTAACTTTTTTCCCGGAACTTTCGGCGGTTCATACACTTTTCCGACCTATGCCGCTTTAGCCGCCGGAACACCTTCAAACTACCGGCAAAGTTTTGCGGGAGCGGGAACTTCCGGCGCGACGACCAAACCGAACAGTTCCGAATACGGGTTTTTCGTGCAGGACGATTGGCGTGTGATGCCGAAATTAACGCTCAATCTCGGCTTGCGTTATGATTATCAAGCGATTGCCAAGCCACCGATTCAAAATCCGAATGCGGCTCTGCTTGCCGCCGGTTTCGACACGGGCTTTCAGCCGAAAGATAAAAATAATTTTGCGCCGCGTTTCGGCTTTGCTTACGCCTTCGACACAAAAACCGTGATTCGCGGCGGCTACGGACTTTTTTACGCCCGCACACCGTCAATCCTGACCGGAACGGCGCATTCGCAAAATGGCATCCAAGTTGTCGCTATTGATATTGCTTGCTCTGCCGCTACGCCCTGTCCGACATATCCGAATGTTTTTCCAAGCGTTCCGACCGGCGTAGCACTTGCCCCGATTAGTCTTTACCTGTTCGATAAAAATTACCGGCAGCCGTTCACCCAACAAGCCCGCTTGCAATTCGAGCGCGAGATTTTTGCGAACACGACCGTATCGGTGCAGTATACGCTTTTCCGCGGGAAGGATTTGACACGCACACGCAACGCGAACTTATCCGCGCCGGTAGCTTTAACAGTTCCGGTTTTCAACGGCACAACGGCAACCAGCGAAACTTTGACCATTCAAAGATTTTCCAATCCGCGCCCGTTTTCGACTTTTCAACGTATCAGTCTTTTTGAAAGCACGGCAAAATCCTTTTATCAAGGCTTGACGTTTGAACTGAATCGTCGTTTCGCCAACCATTTTCAATTCAACGCGAACTACACTTTGTCAAAAGCGAAAGACAACAAACCGGATCAAACTTCAGTCGTCATTGCGAGCGGTACGGACGAGGCTAAAATCGCTGAAAATCAATTCGATTTGTCGGGCGAGTACGGTCGTTCCGATTTAGACGTGCGGCATCGTTTTATTTTCAGTCCGGTTTATGAAACAGGCACTTTCAAATACAGCGACAACAAGATTATCCGCGCACTTTTAAGCGATTATGTTTTCACCGGAATTTTCACGGCGCAATCGGGCATTGCGTATTCGGCGGCTGTTTCCGGCGACCCGAACAACGACGGTAATCGGGCGAACGACCGTGCGCCTGGAACAGTGAGAAATCAATTCTCGACTCCGCCGACTTATCAAGTTGATATGCGCATCGGACGCATTATTCGTTTCGGCGAGCGTTACCGCTTATCTCTTTTCGCGGAAGGCTTTAACATCTTTAACCGCTCAAACGTCCAGACGGTGAACAACGCGCTTTACACTTTCAGCACTACAGGCGGAGGTCGTCTGACGCAAACGACAAACTTCGGCACGCCGCGAATATTCGTTTCCAGTTCACCCTCATTCACTTTCAATTCGACCTATAACCGTGAATTTCAACTCGGTATCAGATTCGATTTTTAAAATGATAGCCACAAAAAAGCACAAAAGACGCAAAAAGGAAGATTAAAAAAATCTTTTTTGTGCTTTTTGTGCTTTTTTTTGTGGCGATTATTTTATTGCTTTTGCTTATCTTGAATTCAAGTATCCTAAAATCATGTTGATGTATGTTCTAATTCTCGGCATTATTGTAATTTTTCCAAAAAATTAAATTGCCTTCAATATTTTGAAGTTCTTTATTACCGAAACTTTATGCTTGCTTTAGTTTTAAGCGTGTGTCAAAATTTGGCTATTATTAGCAATTTTATTAAAAACAACAATTTAACTAAGGAGATTTTATAAAGTAGATGTCAGAAAACGGAACTGTAACGGCGGCGGAAGACAAGGTTGAAACAACCACCGAAGCCATAGAAACACAAGAAAATACTGAAAATACAGTAGCGGAAAATACGGAAGACGTTTCGTATCACGCGGTTGAAAAAGAAGGGAGTGTAACGGCGATTTGGGAAATGCAAGGTCGAAAACACATCCGCACGATTGATCCGCGTTCAAGCGAAGGGAAACAAATTTTGGCTCTTTTTGAAACCGCAGCTTAAAACGAATTTTCAAAAAAGAGAAACGAAAATTTATCTTATTAAACTTGCAAATAGCTGAAAAAACCCTTGCCTTTTTAGTGGAAATAGAGTTACTATCGGGTTGCATTCCAAACTAAACAGTTTAAAGTTCGTCGGCACATAATAAATAATCGGTTTTTTGATTTTAAGGTTTTGGTAGCCGACGATTTTCGGAAGTTCTAACCTTTTGATAAAAAACGGAGGTAGTTTTTATGAATAATATGCTGTATGGAGCTTTGGCTCTGATTTCAGCCATTGCAACGGGAGTTTCTTTTTGGCAATTTCAGCGAAAGGATGAAACATACCTGATTATTTTAACCCTTGTTTTTCTAGTTGCCGCCATCGCTTTCGGAGCTATGTTTTTGACCGGCAGAGTTAATAAAACTGATGACATACATATAACCGAGTAACTAATTGTTTTCTCGGTTCTTTTGATGAGCGGCAAAATAATAAGAATTTGTTTATTTCATTTGCCGCCCCGTCAGATTTTGCCGTTTTGATTATTTAACTTTAAAAGTTTTGACAGCCGAAATAGTCGAGTTGTGCCTGAAATTCTCTATTTTCGTTTCTTTGTATTTTTCTCTTGCTCATTAAGATTCTCGAAACCTGTAAAGTTCTTCGTTTCCGATATTAAACAAACACACTGATTTGTAGTTCGGAAAATATGATTTTTCCGATTTTCTGCGCGTCGGCATACTTCTTAAATTAACCCAAGTTGCCAGTTATGGAATTTTTCAGAATACTGCCCGCGAAACACGCAAAAAAAGAAAACATTTTAACTTGATTTAGCCCAATTCTCCATCCATAACCGTTTCGGTTTGGGTGGAGATGAAGGGCGTTTTACAAAACACAAAAAAACACATAAAATAACATCAATACGATAGGTCAAAAGTCGAAGCAG
>JBPCPU010000107.1:0-11349 GCA_050998795.1 Pyrinomonadaceae bacterium | reverse complement strand
ATAGGTTGCAAAAAGTTCGGAGTCCCGCTCTTAAGCGGAGATTGTGTGGTCAGCAAGCGATTCCGCTTAAAAGCGGGACTCCGAACTTTTCGTATTTTCTTTCCAACCTATTTTGTCAATACAACTAAGGACTAAGGACAGATGCAATTTTTAGATTTATTGAAAGAAAAAATCGTCGTCTTTGACGGCGCGATGGGAAGCAATCTGCAAGCGCAAAATTTGACGATTGAAGAATGGGGCGGCGCGAATTTTGAAAACTGCTCGGAAAATCTGCTTTATACAAAGCCCGACGCGATTGCACAGGTTCATCTCGGTTTTCTGGAAGCCGGTGTTGACGTGATTGAAACAAACAGTTTCGGCGGCGGCGAAGTCGTTTTGCAGGAATTCGGAATCGCTGATAAAGCCTACGATATCAACAAAAAAGCGGCGGAGTTAGCGAAGAAATTAGCAAGCGATTATTCGACATTAGCTTTCCCGCGCTTTGTCGCCGGTTCAATCGGACCCGGAACAAAGTTGCCGACGCTCGGACATATTTCATACCAAAATCTCAAAAAATCTTATGACGAACAAGTGCGCGGGCTTTTTGACGGCGGCGTTGATATGTTCATCGTCGAAACCTGTCAGGACATTTTGCAGACCAAAGCCGCGCTTGCTTCGATTTTTGAATTTTTCGAGAAACAAAAAATCAAACTTCCCGTCATCGCGCAAGTTACGATTGAAACTTTCGGCACAATGCTCAACGGCACGGAAATTTCCGCCGCGCTGACCGCGCTCGAACCGTTTGCGATTGATATTATCGGAATGAATTGCGGAACAGGTCCCGACCAGATGACCGAAAACGTCAAATATCTGTGTGAAAATTCCCCGTTTCCAGTTTCCATTTTGCCGAACGCAGGAATGCCCGAAGTCAGAGACGGACAGCAGTTTTATACGGAAACGCCTGAAGATTTTTCCAGAAAAGTCGAGCATTTTGCGAAAGATTTCGGAGCAAACGTCGTTGGCGGCTGCTGCGGAACATCACCGGAACATCTGCGAATGGTGGTCGAAAAAATACGAGGAGTTTCGCCCAAACAACGCGACGTAAAATTCACGCCGTCGGCTTCTTCGATTTATTTTTCGCAGCCGTATACGCAGGACAATTCGTTTCTGATTGTCGGCGAAAGAGTTAATGCTTCCGGCTCGAAGAAAATGCGTGATTTGCTGCAAGCCGAAGATTGGGACGGTTTGATAAAACTCGCCAAAGAACAGGAAAAAGAGGGCGCACACATTCTCGATGTCAACGTGGATTTTGTCGGGCGCGACGGCGTTGCCGATATGCACGAACTCGTTTCAAAACTCGTTACGAACGTCAAAATTCCGCTGATGCTCGATTCGACCGAATGGGAAAAAATGGAAGCCGGATTAAAACTCGCGGGCGGAAAATGTATTTTGAATTCGACAAATTACGAGGACGGCGAACCGCGATTCCTGCGGCTTTTGGAACTTGCCAAAGAATACGGCGCGGCGATTGTTATCGGTTTGATTGACGAAACCGGAATGGCGCGAACTGTGGGAGACAAGGTAAAAATTGCGCGTCGTGCTTATAAACAAGCGACGGAATTCGGTATCGAAGCGCACGATATTTTCTTTGACCCGCTCGCTTTGCCGATTTCAACCGGAATCGAAGAAGACCGCGAAAATGCGAAAGCAACAATCGAAGCCATTAAACAAATTCACGCCGAAATGCCCGAAGCGAACATCATTTTGGGCGTTTCAAATGTTTCATTCGGACTAAATCCGGCATCGCGCATCGTTCTGAATTCGATATTTCTGCACGAATGTGTCGAAGCCGGAATGAATTCGGCAATCGTCAATGCGTCGAAGATTTTGCCCTTGAATCGTTTCAATGAACACGAAATCGAAGTCGCGCTCGAATTGATTTATGACAAGCGAAAGTTTGAAGGCGACATTTGCGTTTATGACCCGCTCGGTGAATTTACGACGATGTTTCTCGGCAAAACGGCACAGTCAATGAAGGTTGATACGTCAAATTTGTCGGTCGAAGAAAAACTCAAACATCATATTATTGACGGCGAAAAAATCGGGCTTGAAGATAATTTGAAAATCGCGCTCGAAAGCTATCCCGCGCTTGAAATTGTTAATGACATTCTGCTCGACGGAATGAAAGTCGTCGGTGATTTGTTCGGAAGCGGACAGATGCAGTTGCCGTTTGTTTTGCAGTCGGCGGAAGTGATGAAAACAGCAGTAAAATTCCTCGAACCGTTTATGGAAAAGGTCGAAGGCGAACAGTCGAAAGGCGTGATGGTTCTGGCAACCGTTAAAGGCGACGTTCACGACATCGGCAAAAATCTGGTAGATATTATTTTGACGAACAACGGGTATCGCGTCGTCAATCTCGGTATTAAACAAACGATTGACGATATTTTGAAAGCCGCCCTCGAAAATCAGTGCGACGCGATTGGAATGAGCGGTTTACTCGTTAAATCAACGCTCGTGATGCGCGACAATCTCGAAATTATGAACGGGCGCGGCATCAATGTTCCGGTTGTTTTAGGCGGTGCGGCACTCAATCGAAAATATGTTGACCAGGATTTGATTCCGCTTTACGAAGGCAAACTTTTTTATGCGCGTGATGCGTTTGACGGACTTCACGCGATGGACGCGCTCACGCAACGCGAGCAGTCCAAAGTCCAAAGTCCAAAGTCCAAAGTCGCTTCCGCCAATTCCGAACTGACTACTGACCACCGACCACCGACCACTATTGACACGATTGAAGACGCAGAAGATTTAGTCGGTGAAGACGCAAAACTCGGCAAGCAAGCGGCGCGGGTTTCAGCAAGAAGCGTCGGCGATACGACGCACACGGTGAAATCAAGTGTTTCGCCGGTTGAAATAATTCCAAATCCGCCTTTTTATGGTTCAAAAGTTGTTGATGATATTGATTTGGACGAAGTTTTTTCTTTCATCAATGAAACCGCGCTGTTCAAAGGTCAATGGCAATACAAACAAGGCAAATCTTCAAAAGAAGATTACGCGAAATTATTGGAAACAACAGTTTATCCGAAGTTTGCCGCGATAAAAGAAAAAGCCAAACGCGGGAATCTTCTCACGCCGAAAGTTGTTTATGGATATTTTCCGTGTCAATCGAGCGGCAACGATTTGATTATTTACGAAGATGACAAACGAACCGAGCGTTTAAGATTCATATTTCCGCGTCAGCCACTCGAACAGCGCGGCGGCAAGAATCTTTGTTTAGCCGATTATTTTGCATCCGTTAATTCGGGCAAAATTGACGTCGTGCCGTTTCATCTCGTTACGATGGGACGCAGAGCCAGCGAATACGCGCACGAACTTTTCAAAAACGACAATTACACCGATTATCTTTTATTTCACGGTCTTTCGGTCGAATCTGCCGAAGCACTCGCTGAAATGTGGCACAAACGCATTCGTGAAGAATTAGGTTTTGCCGACAAAGACGCAACCGAATTAGCCAAACTTTTTCACCAAGGCTATCAAGGCTCGCGTTACAGTTTCGGCTATCCGGCGTGTCCGCGTCTTGAAGACCAGACAAAACTTTTTGAATTATTACAGCCGGAGAGAATTGATGTCGAATTGTCGGAAGAATTTCAACTCGTTCCCGAACAATCAACTTCGGCGATAATTGTGCATCATTCAGAGGCAAAGTATTTTAATATTGAATAACTTAGGTTAAAATGAAAACTATGACAAATGTGCAATACATTACTGATGTCCAAGGACACAAAACGGCGGTTATTTTACCGATTGAAGATTACGAAGAACTTTTGGAAGATTTGCATTTCGGCAAAGCGGCGCGTGAAAGCGCGGGCGAGCCGAAACGTGATTTTGCAGACGTTTTGAAGGAAATGCGCGAAGGCGGAGAGATTGATGTATAAAGTTTCCATCACCGGACGCGCCGAAAAAGACCTTCGCAAATTAGACCGTCAAATAAAAAATCGCGTCGCTACGGCGATTATAAATTTAGCAAACGAACCGCGCCCAACAGGTTGTAAGAAAGTTTTGAGCCAAGAAGGAGTTTGGCGAATTCGCGTCGGCGATTGGCGCATCGGTTATTCGATTGACGATAAAACCGGGCAGATAATCGTTTTTCGTATTGCAAACCGAAGCGAGTTTTACGATTAAAACTACTAAAATTAAAGAGAAAATTCCAACTCGTTCCCGAACAATCAATCTCGGCGATTGTCGTGCATCACCCGCAGGCGAAGTATTTTAATATTGAGTAAAGACGAGAAAGTTGAGATGACAATTCAAAGGCTTTTGCCAAGTCGCCCAAGTCGGCATAATACGGATTCCATACAGCAATTCATAAAAGCTACGGTTTCATTGGTGATGCTTATTTTTTCCCTAAATTGGATGACACATAAAAAAAGTATTGCAATTTATCAAGTATGGGAGTATTTTAGAAACATAAAAAAAGCGTTACTTCTTTGCGGCAATTTATATTGATTTCTATTTTCTCTTTCTCGCGGTTTCCTAGAGCGGTTTTGGAATGAGTGTCTGGTTTGCGCGACGGGTCAGAACCGCCTGCGTGAGCGGGCGGGTTGCGCGCTGGCGCAGGCGGTTCTGACCCGTCTATGCAAACTTGAACCGCTCTAAGTCTAAAATATAACAAACGGGTCAGGGCAGATGATAACAATTCAAGGGAGTGTTTCGGTGTATTTTAAAATATACCCGTAACTATCATTCAAAGGTTTGCACGGCGCGAAATTCACCGCCGCTAATTAAAATAAAAAAGGAGAATAAATCAATGACAACTCAGAAAAAAAAATCGAGCAAAGCCGCTAAATCAGACCGGAAACCGGCGGCTTTTATGGAAAGCCTTAAACAATTCGTCCGCACTGAAGGAGCGGATTATTTGAAAAATGAAAATATAACCTCGGTCGGTATCGGTTATAAACAGACGGATGGAAAGCCGACAAAGGAAATTTCTATCCAGTTCACAGTTGAGGAAAAATCCGTCCCGGAAATGTTAAGATCGCTTAATACCCCGTTGATTCCCGAATCATTTGTTATCAACGGAGTTGTAGTTCCGACGGATGTTATTCAACGCGATTTCAAGGCGGAGTATAATATTGTGGCGGAAGTCGTAACCGATAAACGAAAAACGCGGCTCGACCCGATTGAACCGGGCATCAGCGTCGCCAACAAAAAGGTCAGTGCCGGAACTATCGGCTGTATTGTCTATAACAAACAAAACGGAACTCCGTATATCCTGAGTAATTGGCACGTTCTTAACGGTCCGAATGGCGTGATAGGCGACGAAATCGTTCAGCCCGGTCCGTTTGACGATAACCGCGTTCAGTTGAATCGGTTGGGAAAATTAGTTCGTTCGCATCTTGGCGCGGCGGGAGATTGTGCGATTGCCAGCATCGAAGATAGAACTTTCGTCAAGGAAATTTTGGATTTGGGCGTGGCGATTGACCAACTCGGTGAACCCGAATTAGGCGATAAAGTCATCAAAAGCGGTCGGACGACAAATGTTACGCACGGCGTTATAACGCGCATTCACACTCTCACTAAAATAAATTACGGAGTGCCGATTGGAAACCAAAACATCGGCGGATTCGAGATTGGACCGGACGAAAACAATCTTCCCGCGAACGGCGAAATTAGTATGGGTGGCGATTCGGGTTCGGTTTGGCTGTTTAAAGCCGCCAACGGGAAACCGACAAAAATTATGGCGGGACTGCACTTTGCCGGTGAAGGCGCAAGCGACCCGAATGAACACGCAGTTGCCTGTTATCCGCGTTCGGTTTTTGAAAAACTTGAAATTTCTCTGACGCCGCCAAAACAAGAAGACATAGAATCGCCGCAAGGAATCGGTTATAATCCGAATTTTCTCGGAGTGATTATAGATGCGCCGAAATTATCCGGTTCCAAAAGCGACGACGCTTATAAACTTAACAACTCTAAAATTATTAAATACACCCATTATTCCCTGACTTTGAGCAAAACGCGACGCTTTGCTTTTTGGGTAGCTTGGAATATTGACGGAGGAAGCCTAAAACAACTCAGCCGTAAAGGTATTCCGTTTATTCTCGACCCGCGAATTCCAAAGGAATTTCAGGTCGGCGACGAACTTTACTCTAACAACCGGCTTGACCGCGGGCATATCGCCCGTCGCGCCGACCTTTTGTGGGGTAGTCTCGCCGAAGCTAATAAAGCTAATGTAGATTCATTCTTTTTTACGAATATGACGCCGCAGATGGACAACTTTAATCAAAGCGGTAAAAGCGGAATCTGGGGCAAATTGGAAAATGCCGTTTTTGCCGATGCGGAGGTGGATAATCTGCGGATTAGCGTCTTCGGCGGTCCCGTATTTCAAAAAGACGACCGCGTTTATCGAGGTATCAAAACACCGCGTGAATTTTTCAAAGTAATTGTCTTCATCGAAAACGGCGAATTAAAAGCCAAGGCATTTCTGCTGACTCAAAATCTCGACCAACTCGAGTTATTCGAATTGGATGAATTTAAAGTTTTTCAAGCCACTCTGCTCGAAGTTGAGCAACGCTGTGGTTTTACCTTTCCGACAAATGTGCGAGAGGCGGACGGCTTTGCCGGGCATTTAGAAAATCAACCCGAATTTGAACTTGAACGCCGCCCGCTTGAATCAATTGATGAAATAGTTTGGTGAACCATTTTAAAAACGTCGTGTCGGCAGCATCTGTTCACGCAGACGCTGCTGACTTGGTTTATCCCGGTGTTTCCCAAAGTCAACTTATACGAAAACAAAATAGGTTAGCGAGTTAAATACTCTGTTTTTCAAGTTTTCTGTTGTTTCCTCGATTTGAGATTTCAAATGTTCGATTTCAAATCAAGGCAAAGACAAACATCAAACAGTTTCAGTTAATATCAGAAAACTTGAAAAACAAAGCATTAAATTTTTCAACTGAAAAATAGTGAATAGTTGATAGTGAACAGTTAATAGCTTGTGCCGAGAGGCGAGAAACTATTCACTATTCGCTTTTAACTATTCACTATTTACCAATTAAACTGCGCCAACCTTTTTGCTTTCGTATTATTCGTTGTAGAATTTAATTATGGCAGATGAAATCAAAGAGAAAGAAAAAAGCAATTTAAACGAAAATTTATCCGCCGTCGGGCAAATCATCATCGGCGAAATAGAAACTATCGGCGGGATTTTAACGGGCGACCCAATAACGCAGGCGGAAGGCGAATTTAATGTCGAAGTCGGTGCTTTGCATCAGGAAAGCAATAAGGTTTTAACCGCGATTGAAGAAAATGAGGAAGACAAACAATCTCAAGAATAGATTTTAAAATCAAAAAGCGTGCTGCAATATAAAAGCTGCAGCACGCCGAAAAATAAAATTTATTAGAAACTAAGCTGAAAACGATGTTCCGCAACCGCAGCCGCCGGTCGCATTCGGGTTTTCAAAGGTAAAGCCCGAACCCATCATATTTGATGTGTAGTCAACCGTTACGCCGTTCAGATACTGTGCGCTGAACATATCTACGAAAAGCCGAACGCCGTGTTTTTCAACCAGAAAATCGCCTTGCTTTGATTCTTCTTCGATGTTCAAACTATATTGGAACCCCGAACAACCGCCCGGAACAACTCTCACGCGAAGTCCTGCCGTTTCCGGTAAATCTTCTTCGCTCGTCATAAATTTTTTGATTTCCACCGCCGCATTCGGCGATAAACCGATTTCTACTGTTGGTGCTGCTACTGCCGCCATTTTTTATAATCTCCTTAGAATTGATAATTTCAATTGATTAAGCCAAAACTTAATCTTTACTTTAATTTCAATTTTACCTAGCTTTCTATAAAATAACAAGTTTTCTGATTTAGTTGTTCAAAACTAATTTATTAAGTTATCCGGCTTTGGTTAAAATCACAAGTTCGGGCTTCATTGCTTCAATTGAAATCTGCCGCGCAACTTCTTCGGCAACCGTGCGAAATGCTTTAGCTTGCGGCGAATCGGGATTTGAAACGACAACCGGAATTCCTTTGTCGCCTGCTTCGCGGACTTCAATTCCAAGCGGAACTTCGCCCAAAAACGGAACTCCCATTTCGTCGGCAAAATCGCTGCCGCCGCCTTTTCCGAAAATGTCGTACCGTTTTTCGGGCATATCGGGCGGCACGAAATAAGACATATTTTCAATTACGCCGAGAACGGGAATAGCGACGGTTTCAAACATTTTCAAAGCGCGGCGCACGTCGGCAAGCGAAACGATTTGCGGAGTTGTTACCAAAACCGCACCCTGCACCGGAACAAGTTGCGCGAGTGAAAGTTGAACATCGCCGGTTCCGGGCGGCATATCAACGATTAAATAATCGAGTTCGCCCCAATTAACATCCGACAAAAACTGTCTGACAATGCCGTGAAGCATCGGACCGCGCAAAATCATCGGTTTGTCGGGCGGAGCAAGCAAAGCCATCGAAATCATTTTTACGCCGTGCGCTTCGATTGGCACGATTTTTCCGTTCACGACTTCGGGTTGTTTATGCGCCACGCCGAGCATTAACGGAACATTCGGACCGTAAATGTCCGCGTCCATCAAACCGACTTTCGCGCCGTCAATCGTCAGCGAAACTGCGAGATTAACCGCGACGGTTGATTTTCCGACTCCGCCTTTGCCGCTTGAAACCGCGATGATATTTTTTATATCCGGCAATACCGGATTGTTGGCGATGCCGCGACCTTTCGGGACTTCCGCGTCCATCGTAACTTTTACATTTTCAACGCCTTCAATTGCGCCGACTAACTCATAAGCCAGCGTTTCCATCTGTTCTTT
Source organism: Pyrinomonadaceae bacterium (assembly GCA_050998795.1). GTDB lineage: Bacteria > Acidobacteriota > Blastocatellia > Pyrinomonadales > Pyrinomonadaceae. The sequence goes on along the minus strand of JBPCPU010000107.1, from coordinate 2,553 downwards.
GACGGGACACGCGGGCGTGGTCAAAACGATGCGAAATGAAACGTCGCCGCCATTGATTTCTAAATCTTTTATAAATCCGAGTGTTACGATGTCTTTGTGCAAATCCGGGTCAATGATTTGTTTCAATGCGTTTAAGACAACTTGTTCTGATACTTGGCTCATAGATATTGAATTTCCGATTTTTGAACTTTATTGGTAAAACTATACTTTCTCAAAATCGCGGTTAATTGTCGAATTTGACCGGCTTCAATGATTAAGTGATTTTACAAAATCATTATTTTCGTAGGTAAGTAGAAAGGAATAACTGCTCAAATTTTCTGTAATAAAAGTAAAAATTACATCAATCCGAAAATAATTGTATATTTGGTTATGCTGCGCTTGAAGCGTTAAAAATGATTGAGTATTATCAATTTGCGTTGAAGAAAGATGTTGGAAAGATTCTCACGCAAAATAAACGCCTTCTCGTTCCGCTTAATCATCAAAGTCGCAGATTTTGGGTTCGCAACGAGCGAAAAAGAAAAACCGGAGATTATAAAGTATTTGCAAAAGCAATTGGATATAGAAACATCTTATAAAACAGCGTCAGAAACCAACAATTTATCAGGGAGTCAGGATTTGATGAAAACAAAAATAATTCTCGTTCTACTTTTATTAACTTTTCCGGCACTCGCAATTACAAAGAAAAGCGAATATATCGGTTATAAACATAAGGGCGTTAAATATGGCGAAACTTTGCCGAACGGCGTGAAAGACCTCGGCGGCGGTTTGCTCTCAAATGAAAATTACGGCGTTTCGCGCTTCACCAAAGGTAAAAAATATATGCTCTGGATGGAAAAAATATCAGACAGAGATACGAAAGGCGTACCGAATTGGGAAGTCAAAGATGTTTTGGATTTTGATAATTTGAAAAAAAATCAAAGTTTTATGTTTTCGTATAGTTCGGGTTGTTTGCAAAACGGCAAGGAAAATCTCGATATGATTGTGATGACGGAATTTTTGCCGACAACCAAGACTTATAAGATATTGAAGGCGTGGAAGTCGAATCTAAAAAAAGAAAAATTTGAGAAACTTTCGACCAAAGGAATAAAGTGCGAATACGCTGCACCGTAAATTATGAAAGATGCGATTTTTTATTGGCTGCCCGACTGCACAACCTGTCAGAAAGCAAAGCGAAGATTAGAAAGACATAATGTTTCAATTACGCAATTCCGTGATTTAAAGGAAGAACCGCTTTCACGCAAAGAAGTTGAAAATTTATCAAAAATGCTCGGCGGCGCGGACGAACTCTTTTCGCGTCGCGCAATTAAATATCGTCAGATGAAACTCAATGAACGGGAACTTTCCGAAGAAGAAATGATTGATTTGATGGCAGACGAATACACTTTTTTGAAGCGTCCGATTTTGGTTGTGGGCGGCAAAGCAACGGCGGGATATTTCGAGAAGTTTTTCGATATATTTTTGAATGAGAATTATTATAGATGAACAAAGATTTACTGTCGGGATATGAAAAAGTCCGCAAAAGCAGATTGGGTTTTTTTGAACAAAAGCGCGGTTTGATTGAAGTTTCGGGAAAAGAAGCAATTCAGTTTTTGAACGGTTTGATTACCAACGACGTCGTTAAACTTGAAGACAATGCCCAAATGTCGGCGGCTTTTCCAAACGCACAAGGTCGTTTGATTGCCGTCGTGCGCGTCGTCCGGCGAGGCGATAAATTCTTATTTGAAACTGAAGAAAAAACGCACGAAACTGTTTATAAAAATCTTTTTCGCTTTACTTTTGCGGGCGATTTTTTCGTCGAAGACTTGTCGGAAAATTTCAATTACTTTGAAATTTTCGATTCCAAATTCCAAATTCCAAATTCCAAATTGATTATTTTTCAGAAGAAAAGCGGCGCAGATTATTTCGTTCCGAAAAATGCCGTCGAAGATTTCAAAGCTGAATTAAAAAAAATCGGTGCAGCCGAAATTTCAAACGAACTTTACGAAGTTTTACGAATCGAAAACGGAATTCCGAAATACGATGTTGATATGGACGAAACAACGATTGTGCCGGAACTCGGTTTGCACGACCTTATCAGTTACAACAAGGGCTGTTACATCGGACAGGAAATCATTGCCCGCATCCATTTTCGCGGTCACGTGGCGAAAAAATTGACAGGTTTAATTTTGTCAGAACCGCCTGCGGCAGCGGGCGGGTTAATGCCAAATACCGAATTAAAATCTTCCGAAGGCAAAAACGCCGGACGAATAACATCCGTAATATTTTCGCCGAAACTCGAAAAAATCATCGCACTGGCTTACGTCCGCTATGATTATTTAGCTGAAGGCACGGAATTGAAAGTTAATGATTTAACCGTGCTGGTGAAAGATTTACCGTTTGTTGAACAAGATTAGTTTTGATATATTAAAAGCGAAATTTCCCGACCATTTAACTTGATTTAGCCCAATTCTCCATCCATAACCGTTTCGGTTTGGGTGGAGATGAAGGGCGTTTTACAAAACACAAAAAAACACATAAAATAACATCAATACGATAGGTCAAAAGTCGAAGCAG
>JBPCPU010000151.1:0-7581 GCA_050998795.1 Pyrinomonadaceae bacterium | reverse complement strand
CTTTATCACATTCAGATAAACTTCTTAATTCAGGTTCAGATATTTCATATTTGAGAGAGGCTAAAACCATTCTGAGGCAAGCGGGAACACAGGAAAAAGGATAGGTTTGGGAAAAGAAAGGAGGTTTAGGCAATACTAAAAACCTCCTTCGCTTTCTTTTTTCCCCTTTTAAGCAATTCGTCGAAAGAGATTTTCATTTTGACTTTTCCCGTTTTGACATCAACAAAAGCGTCTGCCAACAAAATCGGCTCTAGTTTGGGATAAGTCAGAGCAATTGGGACTTTCCACCGATTCTTTACCAATTCGGGCTTCATCACGGAAAAGCGGTCGGGAAAATCATTGTATTGCAATAATCCTTCAACTATCTCGACAGCTAATGTTGCAGTGATTTCGGCTAAAGGCTCGTCCACTAAAGAAACCAAGAAATCTGATTCTTCATTATGTAAGGCGTTCTTGAATCTTTCCAGCCTTTGTTTGTTTTTCAAAAGTCGCTCCGGCTGGGAATATTTCTCAAAGCGATGCCTTACTTGAGAATCAAAAACATTCAGTCGCAGACTGGGAATAACATCACCTACTTTTACATTCCGAACAATTCTTGGGTTTGCAACTGAAGCTCTGTCCAAACTAAAAATCATTTTTCCGATTGGAAAGAATTTCCCTAAAACCAGTAAATCTTCGTTAAATTCAGTTGTAAAACTTTTCTTTTCGGGAAGAGACTTGTTTTGTAAATCCGACTTTTTAACTTCATAGTTGAAAACGGTAATTGATTTATCTATCGGAATCGTAAATTCGCCCTCTATTAAACCGCGAAATAAAACTTCTACCTGCTTCGCATCATTTGCAGTAATACATTCTGGAACAATGAAAGTTGTTTTAAAAACTTCTTCTAAAAACCTTAATTTTCTGAACAACTTTGCTCGATAAAGCATTTGGCTCTCTTCCTGCGGGGACAAATCGGAAAAGCTGAAATTCAATAGTTGAAAATCTATGTCTCTAAAACGTAGTGAACATTTTTTCGCAGCAGCAGTTAAAAGAAAAAGTCTGGTGTATAAAACCTCTCCTTGAACGCTTCTGTCAGAAGGGTAGACTTTAAATTTTTTAACATCAAAATTTGTTTTTTTATCCTCTAAAACAATTTCAATTTTTGGAAATGAACCCGTCGGAAAGTTTTCAATAAATACAAAGTCGCCGTTTTCCTTTAAGGAAAATTTTTGAATAGGAAATAGAAAATTTCCAGCCGAAATTTGACCGTGAAAATTAACAAATGGATGCAGACTTGTAAAATGAACTTTTCTTCCCAAACTGCGAGTTATATTAGAAAAATCACTTTGCAATAAATTTGTATTTACTTGTTGTGAAATTGTCCTGGAAGTTGTTACTTGCATATTACTATCTTACTTTTTTCCATTAGTTTTTGCCATTAATCCTTCAATTTCGTCGGCATCTTTTGTAACTTTCGCGGTCAGGTTCAGGTTGCCGTCTTCGGTAACTAAAACGTCGTCTTCAATCCGAATACCGATGCCGCGATATTTTGACGGCGCGTCTTTGTCATCGGGCGGAATGTAGAGTCCGGGTTCGACAGTCAAGACCATTCCGGGCGCAAACGGGCGCGAGTTTTTTGCTTTTGCGTCGGTGAAATAGCGTCCGGCATCGTGAACGTCTAAGCCGAGATAATGCCCGACACCGTGCATATAGTATTTTTCGTAAGTCTTTTTCTTGATTAAATCTTTGGTTTTGCCTTTCAAGAGTCCGAGTTTTTTCATTCCTTCGGTCAGCAGTTCGATGGATAAATCTTGGCGTTGTTTGATGGTATTGCCTTTTTTAGTCGCTTCGATACAGGCGATTTGCACGTCCAAAACTATGTCATAAACTTCGCGTTGCGGCTTGGTGAATTTACCATTGACGGGAAATGTGCGCGTGATGTCCGAAGCGTAGCCTTTGTATTGTGCGCCCGCGTCAATCAAGAGCAAATCGCCGTCTTTAAGCGTCATATTGTTTTCGACATAATGCAGAATCGTCGCGTTATCGCCGCCGCCGATGATGGAATTATACGCCACGCCTGACGCGCCTTGGTCGCGCATATAGCTTTCCATTATCGCTTCGACTTGATATTCATTCATTCCCGCTTTGACGTTTTGCATCGCTAAAATGTGCGCTTCGGCGGCAATCGTCGCGCTTTTTTGCATTAACTCGACTTCTTCGTCGGTTTTGAAAAGACGCATTTCGTGAATAAGGGTTATCGGGTCAATTATCGTGTGCGGCGGATATGCGGTTTTCAGTCGTCGCACTCTTTGACCGGAAAGATAATGCAAAATTTTCTGGTCGAGTTTCGTGTCAACGCCGAAACGGTAATAAAGTTTTTCGTGTCCGTTGACGAGTTTCGCCAATTCGCTTTCAAATTTTTCAATCGGAAACGCTTTGTCCGCGCCGTAATTTTTCTTTGCGCCGTCAACGCCTTCGCGTCTGCCATACCAGGTTTCCATCAACGGGTCGCGCGGGCGAACAAACAAAATAAATGGATTTTTTTTGTTTGACGGATTGATGACGGCAATCGCGTCGGGTTCGGGAAATCCGGTTAAATAGTAAAAATCGGGGTCTTGATGAAACTTAAATTCCGTGTCGTAACTGCGCGTAACTTCGTGCGCCGCCGGTATAATCGCAATCGAATCTTTGCCGATTGTTTCCATAAATTTTTTCAGTTGTGGTCGCATATTTTCTCCTTTTGTAAAAGAAGTTTAACGATTTTATGAAAAAATTTCACGTTTAGAGTTGTGAAAAATTAAATTGAGTTGTTCTGTTTCAAAATCAATGAAGAATTATTTGAACTATGGTTTGCTTCAATTTGAAAAAGCTGACAGATAATTCAAGTTATCTATCAGCTTTTTGTTGCTGCCAAAAATAAATTGCGAACCGCCAATCTTAAATAAACGCGAAATCGAATTGTTCCTGGTGAATAGATTTATCGCCCGTAACGTCAACATTTCCAAGATAAACTTCGATTTCATCCAGAATCGTGCTTTCGCTCTCGAATAAAGTTCTGGCAACGTCGGGATGAACCCGCAAAGTTGTTTGATGAATATCAGTTAAACCTTTCGCAAGTCGTCTGGCTTCATCCAAAATTTCGTAACAAATGGTTTGCGATGATTTTATCCAGCCCGCGCCTTCGCAATAATCGCACGGAGCGCACATTGTTCTTTCGAGCGATTGTTTGACGCGCTTGCGAGTCATAATAATCAAGCCGAAATCATTGAACGACAAAACTTTGTTCGGCGATTTGTCGGAGGCGAGAGCTTCCTGCAAGGCTTGTGAAACCTTGTTCCGATTGCGGCGGTCTTCCATATCAATCAAATCAAGCACGATAATTCCGCCCAAATCGCGCAGGCGAATTTGCCGCGCAATTTCATCAACCGCTTCCATATTCGTTTTTGTAATCGTGTCTTCAAGTCGCGCATTGCCTCTGCCGACAAATTTTCCGGTGTTGACGTCAATCGCAACCAATGCTTCGGTCTGATTGATGACCAGATAACCGCCTGATTTCAGCCACACGCGCGGTTTCAAAGCCTTATCAACTTCTTCCTGCACGCCGTATTTTTCTAAAATCGGCTCGTCCTGCGTGTAGAGTTTGACGCGATTGACCAGGCGCGGCTGAATGCGGTTGATAAATTCGACAATCCGTTGATATTCTTCTTCCGAATCTACGCGAATCGCCGTAAATTCCTCTGAAAGCTGGTCGCGCAGCAGGCGTTGGATAATGTCCAAATCCTGATGAACCAGCGCGGGCGATTTCGCTTTGTCAGCGTCTTTTTTGAGGTCCAGCCAGGTTCTGATTAAATATTTGGCATCCTGGCGCAAATCTTCATCCGAAATTCCGATTCCCGCCGTTCTGACAATAAATCCGCCTGACGGAACTTCTTCTTCCTGTTTGATTTTTTGAATTAAAGTTCGCAGTCTGGCACGTTCACTTGCCGATTCGATTTTGCGCGAAACGCCCAAGTGTTCAATCGTCGGCATATAAACCAAAAAGCGTCCGGGAAGCGCGATGTGCGAAGTTATCCGCGCACCTTTTCGCGCAATCGGCTCTTTCGCAATCTGAACGAGAATTTCCTGACCTTCGCGCAACAAATCCGTAATTGTCGGCTGCGGCGGACGTTCGCGGCGATTATCACGTCTGCCGTTTCCGCTTTGATAGCGAGTATCGGTCTTTTCGGTTGAACTCGTTTCTTCCGGTTTTGTCTGCGGATCCGAACCCGTGCGCCGCCGCCCGCGCCCGCCGCGACGAACAGCCATTTCCGCGACGTCACTTGATTCTTTAACGCCGGCTTCCGCGTTTTCGAGCGTTTTATCTTTCGCAGATTTTTTGTTTCCGCGAGTTGTGGTTTTGCTCTTGCCATCTCTGGAAGATGACTTGGTTTCTTTATCTTCGCCCACTGATTTTGAAGTTGGTTTTTCGTTTTTTGAAGCGGTTGATTTGTTCGTCGAATCTTTTTTTGCGGATTTGGTTTCGGTTTTTTCTTTATTCGCTTCGGTTACTTTGGCGGATTTTCCTCTGTTTCTGCCGCCGCGATTTCCGCGATTGTTTCCGGTTTTCGGCGCAGCGGTTTGCTGCTCTTCGTCTTCGTCGGCAATGCGCTCGAATTTATTTTCCGCCTCGCCAAACGCTCCGATTAACGAGCCGACTTCCGCCGTCGCCGCGCTTTCCATATCAAATTCAATGGCGCGAACCTGGTCAATAATCGCTTCCTGCATATAAGCGTCCTTGAACATATCGCCCGTTGTTTCTTCGTCGTCAATAATGCGCTCAAAGCCGGAATCTTCCATTTCAAAAAGCGGCGCATTTTCTTCCCACGCTCTGATTTCAGATTTTCTTTCCTCTTTTTCTTTGGCGAATTGCGGTTTTTCCTGTGCGCCATCGTTTGATTTTCTGCCGCGCCGCGACCTTCCGCGTCTGTTTTTAGATTGTGTTTCTTCAATTTCTTCAACTTTTTCAGCTTCTTCAGTTTCTTTTAATTCTAAAGTTTCCGTGGATTCCGCAACGTCTTCGTTTTCATCCGATTTGACTTCTTCAACTATTTCCGTCAAAGGTTCGGCAAGTTCCTGCGCCGATTCCATTTGTTTTTCGCGCTCGAGTCGCGCTCTTTGAATTCTGTCGGTTGCTTCGCGTACCGCATCTTCAGGCGAAGATTTCTTCGATTTTTCCATCACGATACGCTCGATTTCTTCTTCTTCATCAAAGAAGTCGGAAACATAAAGAAACGCATCGCGTTCCAGACCGATTTCGACAAAAGCCGACTGCATCCCGGGCAAAACCCGCTGCACGCGACCTTTATAAATGTTGCCGACAATACCGGCATTTTCTTCATCACCGCGTTCGATATAAAATTCGCTGGCGCGACCGTTATCGAGTATGGCAATCTTTTTTTCGCGTCCGTTGACGCTGATAATCATTTCTTTTGACATATTTTAGAAATTTTCCTTTTTTCCTTTATAGAGAGATATTTGGTATCGGAAAATGTATTTTTCGATAAGTTTTCGGCTTAAAGATTTGCTGTTTGGAAGTCGAATGCAGAGATTTCAGGAAATTTACAGACCTAACTATTAGCTCAGGTTTGATAGAGCGGATTGTGCGTAGTTTATATGATTTAATTTGTTTTCGGAATTGATTTCCAAAACAATCGGAACTCTGAGTTTTTTCACGCAGGAATCTCGTTTTTTTCAAAAGCGATAAACGAATCGCCCTTTTTTAGAAGCAGGGAGCGCGAAATCATTTCGTTTCGTCGCGCTCGAACCTGCTTGTAAATTCTCTTTCAATAAAACTAAAATGCTGTAAAAGCCTTGTAATCTTTGGCGTTCGCTTTTGTCTTCCAAACTATTCAATTAAAATTCTTCAAGCAAACTTCGCTTAGTATAAATGAAAAATCGTAAATCGTAAATCGTAAATCGTAAATCGCAGATGAAAAATCAAACTTTTAATCAAAGTTTGTGATTTTTCTATATCACAATTCACTATTTACGATTTACGATTTACGAAATACCATTTACCATTAAATTTATGGAAATTTATTTTCAACTGATTACCGACGCGGCAACTCTGCAAAATGCCTGCGACCAACTCAAAACGGAAGATTATTTGGGCTTTGATACGGAAACCACTGCGCTTGACCCGTATCAAGGCGAAATCCGTCTTGTGCAGTTGAGCAACGGCAAAGATACAAAAGTTATTGACTTGAAACCGTTTGCCGAAAGAGGCGATTTGCGGACTTCAAAGGAACTCGCGCCGCTTCGTGAACTTCTCTCTGCTGACAAACCGATAAAAATTGCACACAACGCAAAATTTGACGCGAAATGGGTAAAACATCATTTAAATGTTGAAATCGGCGGCGTTTTCGACACGCTTCTCGCCAGCCAGCTAATTGCCGCAGGCGACCAGGACCGGCGACATTCTTTAGCTGAAGTTACGAGTTATTTTCTCGGCACGGAACTCGACAAAAGCGAGCAAGTCAGCGATTGGAGCGCGGCGGAACTTTCGCACTCGCAAATCGAATATGCCGCCAGAGATGCGGCAACGATGATTCCTCTGCGCGAAAAAATGTTGGAAAAGTTAAAATCCGATGAACTGATTCGCGTGGCAAAACTCGAATTCGACTGCGTAATGCCGATTGCCGCGATGGAACTCAACGGCTTTTATCTCGACGAAGCACGTTGGCGCGAGCAACTTGAAAAAGTAAAAATAACACAGGCGAAAGTTGCCGACGAACTTCAGCATCTGCTTTCGGCAGGTGTCGCGCAAGCGTCGCTATTCGGCATTACGGAAATAAATCTTGACTCACAAACGCAAGTTACGGACGCGCTGAAAAACTTGGGCGTTCCCGTTCCCGCCACGACGCGCGGCTGGCAATTGCAGCCGCTTGCAATAGATTATCCGGTCGTTGCAAAACTTCTCGAATATCGCGGCGTGGCAAAATCTCTGTCGAGTTTCGGCGAAAATATCCTTGAGTTTATCGAACCAAAAACGGGCAGAATCCACGCCGACTTTCGCCAAATCGGTGCGCCAACCGGTCGTTTTAGCTGTTCACGACCAAACATCCAACAGATTCCACACGAGCAGGAATATCGGCGATGTTTTCGCGCCCCCGACGGCAGAAAACTAATTACAGCCGATTATTCGCAAGTCGAATTGCGAATTTTAGCGGAATTTTCGGGTGACGAAAACTTTATCAAAGCCTTTCAATCGGGCGAAGATTTCCACGCAACAGCCGCCGCGCAGGTTTTCAACGTCAAACCCGAAGACGTTACGTCCGAACAGAGAAGTTTTGCCAAACGCTTAAATTTCGGTGTTGTCTATGGCATCGGCTCGCAGCGTTTCGCGCTGATGACCGGCTTAAAACAAATCGAAGCCGAAAATATTATGCGCCGCTATTTTGCGACCTATCGCGGGCTTGATGCCTGGCTCAGAGATGCGGCGCGAAAAGTTATTACTAACCGGGTGGCGCGGACGGCTTCGGGCAGAATGTCGCGCTTTCGCTTTGACGAAGACGACCGCCAGGCAGTTTCTTTAGCGCAAAGAAACGGCAAAAATATGCC
>JBPCPU010000069.1:0-31299 GCA_050998795.1 Pyrinomonadaceae bacterium | reverse complement strand
CCCAACAAAAAACAAAAACCCACGCCAGGAAGAAATGCGATGATGACTAATTTGTCAGCACAATTACAGTTTAGATGCGCTGCAATCTGACGACCGTTTCGACGTGATGAGTTTGGGGAAACAAATCAATCGCGGTGATTGATTCAATCGAATAGCTTTCCGATAAAATTCGCAAGTCACGCGCCAGAGTCGAAGGTTCGCAGGAAACATAGGAAATTTCCGGCGGCTTGATTTTTAAAAGATTTTCGATTATTTCCTTTTCAGTTCCCGAACGCGGCGGATCGAGCAAAATAAAATCAATTCCCTGTAATTGATTAGCGTTTTCCGCGAGCCATTGGCTGACATTTCCTGTGAAAATATCAGCGTGTTCGATTCTTGCATTCTCAGTATTTTTCCGCGCAAAATCAACGGCTCTGTCATTTCCTTCAACGCCGACGACTTTCGTAAAATTTTCCGCCAGCGGCAGCATAAAAAGTCCGACACCGCAATATAAATCAAGCGCGGTTTCACCTTTCGCACCTTTTGTTGCGGTTTCAATCAGGAGTTCGATTAAAAACGGATTGCTTTGAAAAAAACTTTGCGCGTCGTAAAAATAACGATTGCCGTTTGCCTGAAAGTAAATTTCTTCGGTCGGTTCGACAATTTCATTTGAATAAATTGAAACATTTTCGCCGCTGTTGGCAACTTCAATTTCGACTATTTCGCCCCAAAAACTTTCCCATTCGATTGTTTCGCGCAATTCGGTCAAAGTTTTCTGTAATTCGGGCGTGAGAATCGGGCAAGTTTCGACGTCAATAATTTGGTGTGAATTTCTCTGAAAATAACCGATTTTTTTCCGTCGCGTATCAACGTGCCACGCGGCGCGGGCGCGATATTTGTAGTCTCGCGGACTTCCGATGACTTGAATTTCCTTTTCGTAATTTATTTTTCCGATGCGCGACAGACAATCCCGAACAATAGCAATTTTCGCTTCAAGCTGCGTTTCGTAATCCATCTGCTGAAAATCACAGCCGCCGCAACGTCCGAAATAAACACACTTTGGCTCAACTCTTTGTGCCGACGGATTGATAATTTCGACAATCTCGGCAAAAGCAATTTTACCTTTTAGTTGATAAATTTTGACGCGAAGCCGGTCGCCTTTGACGGCAAGCGACACAAAAATGGTTATATTTTCCGCAAATGCCAAACCGAAACCGTTGGGAACAATTTTTTCGATGGAAACTTCAAGAATTTCACCGATTTTATACCGTTTGCTCAATGGACGTTCTCAACTTCGATTTCGATTCCGCCGACTATTCCGGCAAAAAGGTTATACAGCAACGCGCCGATTGCTCCGGCAATAAAACCGATTACGCCGTAGAAAATCGGTAATCCAATCATAAACAGTATTCCGAAAATTGCGCCGCCGCCGCCGATAGCCAGTCCGCCTCTGCCGCCGACGCTCGCTCCCATCATTGAAAAACCGATGATAAAAAGACCGTATGGAATACTGATAAGCAGACTCATCACCAACAATATTATCGCATAAATTTTAGCAACCGAGAGAACTCCGAGTTTTTTGATTTGTAATTTGTTCATAGTTTTTCCTTTCTTAAATTGTGGGATGGATATTTCATACCACAAATTACAAATAAAACAAACTTAGACGCGGGATTTTCGCCTGTTCGCGCAGACGTTTGAGGAGCATCAGATCAAAAGTGCGCTGATAAACTTCCGCGTCCATTTTATTTTTATATGAGGCAAGACTTTTTTCGATTTCGCTTTTCAGATTTTCGGTCGAACAAATTTGCAGAAGGCTCTCGTCAACCAAAGCGTCCAATTTTTCCAGAGATTGTTCCAGAGTTTCCACGTCGGAAAATTTCTCTCGCAGTTCCGCTAAACGATTTTCAACTTTTTCCAAAGTTTCGCGCAGTTCGGCTTTCGCTTTGTTTTTCACCGATTTTAATTCGCCGTCAACTTTCGCAAGATGCGCGGTAATCGCTTCGTCAGAAAAAAGTTCACTTTTCATTGAATTTTCTGCATCAGCTTTTGAATCTTGAATCTTGAATCTTGAATCTTGAATTTTCGCGTCGCCGTTTTTCCCGACTTGCGATTCGAGCCATTCGGCATATTGTGCTTCGATTTCTTCCTTGCAGTAAAAAAGACTTTTAACGCTTCTTTTGCGGGCAGACTGTTTATCAATGCTATCGAAAACTTTTTCAATACCGCGCAAAACAATACGAAGCGGAACGCCGCGTTCCTGCCAGGTTTCAATCAAAGCCCAGTCAAGCGGCGACAACAGCAGATTTCTCCCGCGTCTTCGGATAAATGTTTCTTCGATTTCGGTAAAATAATTAAAGTAGTTCAAGGCAGTTATCAGTTATCAGTTATCAGTTATCAGTTATCAGTTTGTTGCCAGTTAGTTGATAACTGATAACTGTTCACTGTTGACTGTCTAAGCGGATTTTCATTCGGCGCAAGGTGCGTAAATCTTCGTCGGTCAGTTCGAGTTCAATATCTTGCGTAAAACCATCAAAGCCTTCGTCAATTTCCTGCAAACTGATTTCCAACTTGAGCGTTAAATTCGGTTCATAACCGAGTTCGCGCAAATATCTGATGGCATCGGCAACCCGCGCACTTTTTTCAATCGCCGTATTGACTGACTCGCTGAGTTCGCGCACCGCATTTTTTTCGTATTCGTCAAGTTCCATTTTTCTATATGAAATGCTACGCGAGGCTTCAAAAATAGTCAAAAGTATTATATATGATGTTTTGAGTCAAATTCGGTAAAAATGAATGAGTTCATCAATCATTTTCGCGCCCTGACTTTCACTCTCCCAAGAAAATCTTTTTCTGTTTTACTAAATACGTTATTCAAAGAAGCTGTTTGGAAAATCAAATAGCAGTTGAAAACCGAAAGCAATTGCCCGCGAAATACGCTGAAAACGCTAAAAAATTGAAAATACTTCTTATTTTCGCGCTCTTTGGCGTATTTCGCGGGCAAATATCTTGATTTGACAAACACGCAACGAAATTATCAAACAGTTTCTAAGAAAAAATTATTTCACAAATAACTTTTAATAGTCTGACCGAAATCTGTTTCCGCCGCCTAATAATCCTTGAATTACTTCTTACTATTCTGTTAAACTATGTTTATCCCGGCATCAGCCCGGAGTTAAATTCTAAAAATAGTTCTCAATCTAAAACGGCTGCTTTCTTCTTAAACAGCCGCAAAAATCAAAAAACAACAAATAAATAATCATGCAAAAACAAAAGTATTATCGTTTGACAATTTTTCTGACAATGCTCGTAATTTTCCAGGCTGCATTCGGTTTTTCCGTAAAAGCGCAAGAGTCTAAAGCAAAACCTGAATTAAGCGTTGCGGGAATCGAACTCGGCAACCGCGAAAAGGCAAAAACCTTTCTTACGCCCGGTTACATGCCGCGCAAAGATGAAGACGGTCGTCCGACTTATTATTTTTACAATGAATGGGGTTCACAGGTTATGAAATTGACCGCCGCTTCGTTTGAAGATCCGTATTTTATAACGGAAATTGAAGTTTTCGCAGTCAGTGAAAAATATCAGGAAAGACATTTTCAGGCTGAAGACATTAAATATTTTACAACCGAAAACGGTATTTTCATAGGCTTTAAACAATCTGCTATGTATTTTATAGCCGGTATTAAAAATATGGGAAGCAAAAACAAATTTGAACTTAAAGACGTTATCGAGGTAAAAGGCGAACCAGGCGGACGAATTGTAAAAGATGAAAAGCGAAATGTAATAACCTATAATCTTTCTAATATCAAATTACCGGGTGAAAATTTGGTTGCCGGCTATCAAGCCAGTTACGAATTTTATAAAAAAAGTTTGAGTAGGTTTTCTATAAAGTTAATTATGGATGAATCTAAGTCACAAAATAAATAACTTTGTAGTCTGAAAAAAATTAATTCCGGTTGCTCACGGCGCGTGTTTGTTTAATGATAAAGTCAAACACGCAGGCGTGAGATTTTTATTTGGTAGAATATGGGTTGAAATAAAGATAAGAAATTAGTATGAAATTTTTGAAATAATATCTTATGAACATTAGTTACAATTGGCTGAAAGATTTGGTTGAAACAAATTTATCGCCGCAGAGTTTGGCGGAAAAGTTGACAAATGCAGGTTTAACGGTTGAGGGCATTCACGAAGCAAACGACGATTTTGTGTTTGATATTGATTTGACTTCAAACCGTTCGGATTGTCTTTCGCATTTGGGCGTGAGCCGCGAAATTGCGGCAATTCAAAATTCAAAATTCAAAATTCAAAATTCGGAAACCAAAGACCAAAAGCCAAAGACCGAAGACCAAAATTTAGTATCAATTCAAGATTCTGATTTATGTCATCGTTTTACGGCAAGAATTATCAGAAATGTAAAAGTTGCGTCGTCGCCTGATTGGTTAATTAAAAGGCTGGAAGCGATTGGTGAACGCGCAATTAATAATGTTGCAGACATTTCAAATTATATATTGCACGAACTCGGTCAACCGATGCACGCTTTTGATTTGAATAAATTAACAGATAATCGAATCGTTGTTCGACGCGTGCGGAGCGGCGAAACCATCAAAACTTTGGACGAAGCTGAGCGCAAATTGGATGAAACGATGCTGGCGATTTGCGACGCGGAAAAACCCGTTGCCGTCGCGGGAATTATGGGCGGTTTCGATTCGGCAATTTCTGACGAAACGACCGACGTTTTGCTCGAAGTCGCTTATTTCAAACGCGGAAATATTCGCCAAACTTCACGCAAATTAAATCTTTCCACCGAAGCAAGCTATCGTTTTGAACGCGGCGTTGACATTGAAAACCTGCTTCGCGCCTCAAACCGCGCCACCGAATTGATTTGCGAACTCGCGGGCGGCGAAGCGGGCGAATTTGTTGATATTTACCCGACGAAATTTATACCAAATGAAATCGAATCAAAAGATATTCAGTTTGCGGTAAAACGTCTGACAGGTTTGGATGTCGAAATAGAAGAAATTTTACAAATTTTGTCGGCTTTGGGAATTGCCTCCCGACTCTCGACTCTCGACTCTCGACTTTTTACCGTTCCAAGCTGGCGGCACGACATTGCGATTGAAGAAGATTTGGTTGAAGAAGTTGCGCGGATTTACGGCTATGACAAAATTGCCGAAGAACTTCCGCCTTCGACAAACGCGGGTGAATATCAGCCGAATGAGATGCGGAAATCGCATCTGCGCCAAACTTTGGCGAATCTCGGGTTTGACGAAGCGATAAATTATAGTTTTATTGATACGAAAAATGATGGAAAATTTGATTTGATTCCAAATTTTGTTCACGAAAATCTGGACGAAAAGTTTATCTCGCTGAAGGATTCGATAATCGAAGGTTCGACGCGCATGCGTCCGAGTCTGCTTTCCGGTTTATTGGACGCAGTTCGTGCCAATTTCAATCATCAACGCCGTGATATTAAATTGTTTGAACTTGGCAAAGTCTTTTCCGCTTCGTCGAAGGAAAATGATTTGCCAAATGAACGGGAACTTTTCGCGTTGGTTTTGACCGGAAGCGAAACTTTGCAAAACAAAGCGATGCCGCTTCGTGAATATGATTTTTTTGATGCGAAAGGCGCACTCGAAAGCGCGACCAATGCTTTGAATGTTCCTGCGCTTGAATTTAATGTCGGAAACGCGAAACATCTTCAAACAGGTCAGTCGGCGGAAATTTTATTAAATGGAAAAGAAGTTGGCACAATCGGGCGTTTGAATGACGAAATCGCTTCGACGTATAAATTCAAACAGCCTGTTTTTGTTGCCGAAGTGGATTTGGAAACTCTGTTAAAAGCAAAAGAATTGGATGTTTTGTATAAACCCTTGCCCATTTTTCCGTCAATCGTGCGCGATATTTCACTGCTTGCGAAACGAAGCATAAGTTTTGCCGACATCAAACAAACAATCGAAGCGGAAAACTTTGAACTTCTCCGAAAGGTTCAATTTGTTGACGTTTATGAAGGCAAAGGAATGGCAAGCGATGAGCGTTCAATTACGATTCGGCTCGAATATCGAAGCGATGAACGCACTTTGCTCGAAGAGGAAATTGAGAAAATTCACGCGCAAATTTTGCAAAATCTTGAGGCAAAACTCGACGCAAAACAAAGATTTTAATAAAAAGTTAAGAATTTGCTTGAAGTTTTCGGCAAAAATAAACATAATCAATCCGAAGTTACACAAAACAATCTAGCGGAGAAAATTAATGGGCGGACTATCTGGAATGGAAAAATTTTCGCATCTCGAAGACAAAATTTATTTGACAATCGAATTCGCAAAAAAGATGCGCGAAGAAAAGGATAAAATTGAACGCGAGATGACTTCGCTGCGGCACGAAGTCAGCAGTCTTTTAGAGGAAAATAACCGGCTCGAAGAAAAGGTCGAAGATTTGCTTTCCGAGCGCGATGCGATGCAGCTCAAGGTTGAAGGAATGCTCGACGCAATGACAACCATCTTACCTGAGGTTGCGGAAGCCGTGCGGAGATAAACGATATGATTGGAAGCAAGGAAAAAGCTGAGTCGGCGCAATCCATTCGGGTGGAAATTTACAATCAGACTTATAATATCCGTTCCGATGGCGACAACGAATATATTATGCGTCTGGCGGAATATGTGGACGGCAAAATGCGTGAAATATCAAGCGGAACGCTAACGGTTGACTCACTGAAAGTTGCAATTTTAGCCGCACTTCACGTCGCGGATGAATATCATCAGTTAAAAAACCACCAGGAACAAAACGATGCCCAACTCGCTTCCCGCAGTGCGGAATGCACGGAAATGCTCGACCGCGTTTTGAAACATAAAGAAGCCGCGCCGCAGGAAGTCGAAACCGAACAATAAGATTAGTGAATCGTAAATAGTCTTGATTTTCTATTCACGATTTACTATTTACTATTTACCCGAATGTGCTACAATATCTTCAAGGCGAAAGAATTTTCTGTAAGGTTTGTTACCAAACGCCATAATAATTGAGCCAACACTTGAATATACGGGAGACTGATGCCGCTTTTCGGTGCAATCTTTCAAAGTTAAAGATTTGCCATAGAATTCGGCTTTGCTTTTTCGGAAGCAGCAGGTCACCCACCTGTAACATACAGGTTCAATTCAATCGTTTGGGACGGCTTTCGCGGTTCTCTATCGCCTTTCATCTTTTCCAAAGAAATGCGGACAAACGCACTTAAATATCGCTTTCATCTTCTCATTTCCTTTTCCTTCATTCTTTTTTTCTCAATAATTTTATCTTTTACTTCTGCTTGTCGAAGTCCGCAAAAAATTGATTTGCGCGGTTTTGCGCCAAACGATGCAATTGTCTATCTCGAAACCGACGATTTATCAAAAATTCTTAACGCTTTAACCGAAAACAAATCTTTTCAAGAGCTTAATAAAAATAAAATAGATTTTTCCACGCTGAAAAATGTTCAGGTCGCAGCGGTCGTTACGGGTTTTGAAACTTCTGAAAAGCAAGTTACCGACGAAAATTCAATCTTAAATTTCCAACCGCATTTTGTTGCTATCGCCGAAACTCATGCCTGGCAGTGGCAAACGCTCTCGCTCGTCGAAAATCAGATAAATGATTTTATCAGAGAAACTTATGGCGACGATGCAAAACTTGAAGCAAGCGACAAAAACGATGGAAAATGGTTTGTCTGGACGGCAAAAGACGGGCGCAAAGTTTTCGCTTTTGTCCAAAACAGTCGAATTTATTTTGGCAATGACGACACAGCTATCGAAAAATGTTTAGCGGTTAGACGCGGTGAAATTGAAAGTTTATTGAAAAACGAAAATCTCTCACGCGCCTTTTTATCAAAGCCCGAAAACAATCTCGCATTTGGTTACATTTCACCTGAAGGCGTGGCGCAAATCGCCAATCTCGCGGGCGTTTCCGTCGCCGTCGAAGCTACGGAAAGCGGCGATGGCAGAAGTTTTATTGCCCGCGTTCTGCCGCAAATTTTGCGAAACACGACGAAAGAAATTGTCTGGACGGCGCAAAAAACGGAGCAGGGAATTGAAGATAAATTTTTTGTTTCTTTGACTACGGAAGTTTCTTCCGTAGTCAAAGAAACTTTAGCATCACCCGCAGAAAGTAAAACAAACGCGCCGGAATTTTTACCTGACGACACTTTTTCCGCAACCCGTTACAGTTTGAAAAATCCGCTCATTGCCTGGCGCAGTCTGCTTCTCGTAACAGCTAAAAATACCGATGCCGTCAGCGGCAAATTATTGATTCAATTTTCCGACAGTTTGCTTGAGCCTTATGGAATTTCTGATGCCGAAACTTTTTTGAGCGCGATTGAGTCTGATATTTTAACCGCGCAATTTGACCCTGAAGGCGAAAAATCAGTTTTTATTGTGACGGTCAAAGATGTGGAAAAACTGCAAAAATCAATCGCCGATATAAATTTCAAATCTTTGCCTGAAAAGCAAGAAAATGCGGAAATCCGGCAATCGCAAGATAAAACCTTGGCAGCAGCTTTTGTCGAAAATAAACTTATTTTGGGTGATACAGAAAGCGTTTTAAAATGTCTGCAAACCAGGCAAAACGGACAAAACTTTAAAGATTTCCCCGTAAGTTCCGCCGTTTCAGTTACGTTTGCTAAAGATATTGATTCGGCTGAAAAAATTGTTTCGGTTTTGGGAACACCGATTGAAAACAAAAAAATTGTTACTTCTTATTTGACCGAAACTCGCTTCACCGAAAAAGGTATCGAGCGGAAAACCGTTTCCGATTTTGGTCTGCTTGGAACGATTTTGAAGAGTTTAAATGACAAAAATTAGGTAAGAAAAAAAGAATTTATTTAAACCGGGTTAAAAAATTCTGGATTCACGGCGCAGATTGTTTCAGATGTGAAAAAGGTGAATTTTTAGCAAGCACAAATAAAATCCATACTGTATTTGCTAATGTTAAGCAAATAGCGCATAATAATTTTGTTAATCCTTCTCTTGCATCAACAATGATGCGCTCGTCAAAGACGTTTTTTTGGATAGTTCGAGAGCAGGCTGGTTATTAGTTGTAGAAGCCGCTCACTTTTTTTGAGCATCCGAAACCGACCTTCGTTATAAAACAATTTCTGAAGACAATTCGATTCGACGCTTCTTTTAAAATCCCAAAATTGGGAAAAGGTATATATTATTATGTCAATGAAACTTTATGTAGGAAATCTTTCCTTCGATACAACAACGCAAGATTTAGAAAAAATATTCGGTGAAATCGGAACGGTTGAATCGAGCAATCTTATCGAAGACCGCGAAACAGGTCGTTCACGCGGATTTGCTTTTGTCGAAATGTCGAGCGAAGAAGAAGGTCAAAAAGCCATCTCTCAGCTTAACGGCAAAGAAGTTGATGGTCGTGAATTAAAAGTCAACGAAGCTAAACCGCAAGAAAAACGTGCTTCCGGCGGTGGCGGCGGCGGACGTGGCGGCTACGGCGGCGGCGGTGGAAATCGCGGTGGCGGTGGTGGTTACGGCGGCGGCGGCGGCGGTTCGCGCTGGTAAATTTTTGAACATTTATAATGTTTAAGACAAATGCCTTTGGCTGATGCTGAAGGCATTTTTTTGTAAAAATTATCTATTAAATAATCAGACAAGAGTAAGCGATACAAGAAAATCAAACCACAGATATACACGGATTAACTCAGATGATAAGAAAGATGTAAAAAACCGATACTTTCATAAAAATATCTTGTGTTTATCTGTGTCTATCTGTGGTTTAAAATATGCTTTAATGCGTGTCCGATTACTTAATTTCAAAATCAGCTTATTGAGCTTTCCACTTTAGGATTTCATCAACCGAAGCAATCGTAATCGGATGATAACCGGGACGCGCTTTGGCGTAAATTTCGTTGGCGCGTTTTGTTCCCGCGGGTGTTTTAGCAAGTTCTTCAAACAAAGGCTTGACGAATTTGCGTCGTCCGATGGTTGTCAGAAATTCTTCGAGCCGTGCATCAGCCGCCGAATAATTATTTTTGATTGACATCAAAAGCCATTGAAACGCGATTTCCGAATTGCCTCTTTGCGTCAAATTAAACGCCTGGTCGAGTTCCTTCATTCGTGATGCGCCCAAATCCGGCGGCAGACTTGTTAAAAAATGAAGCCATTCCTGAGTCGTCCACACGCCTGTTTGAATTGCCTGCGCCGTGATTCCTCCACCGAGCCAATTGTTTGACTGCGCTTGGACTTTGGTAAAAGCATCGGACATTGGCTGCGGCGCGTTTTTCGGTAGACCGGCGTTGTAAATCCATTCGTCAACATCGGCGCGTGAAATTAGTTTAGGATTTTTATCAATCAAATTTTTCTGTAAATAATCAACAAATGTTTCGGTTGTGATGCTTTGAAAAGCGTGCGAATCGAAATAGCCGCGCACGAATTTGTCAAACTTTTCGCGTCCGACGGTTTCTTCGAGATAGCGCAGAAACAACGCGCCTTTTTCATACGGAACACCCGTAAATCCGTCATCCGGGTCGCGCCCCTTGAGTTCGACGTGCAAAATCTGGTCGCGCGTTTCCATTCCCGCCAATTCTTCTTCGAGCGAACGCCGTCCGAGCGTCGCTTCCATTTCGCGGCGCGGTTTTCCGTAGACGGCTTCGATAATCCGGCGTTCGAGATATGTCGTAAAACCTTCGTTGAGCCAAAAATCACGCCACGTTGCATTTGTTACAAGATTGCCCGACCAGGAATGCGCGAGTTCGTGCGCGACAAGCGAAACAAGACTTTTATCGCCCGCGAGAATCGTCGGCGTGGCAAACGTCAGCATCGGATTTTCCATTCCGCCAAACGGAAAACTCGGCGGCAGAACTAATAAATCATACCGTCCCCAACGATATGCGCCGTAAAGTTTTTCGGTTGCTTCAACCATTTTTTCCGTGTCGGCAAGTTCAAACGCGGATTTTTCAATCATCGCGGGTTCGGTATACACGCCCGTGCGTTTTCCTAAACTGCGAAACTGTAAATCGCCGACGGCAATCGCAATCAAATACGGCGGAATCGCGTTGGGCATTTTAAAATTATAATCGCCGTTTCGTGCGGAAGTCTGCAAATTTCCTTCCGCGCTCATCACGGCAAGTAGATTTTTCGGTGTTCGGACGCGAGCCGAATATGTAACACGGACTTGCGGCGAATCCTGAATCGGGATAAAACTTCTGGCGTGAATCGCCTGCGCCTGCGAAAACATAAACGGCGTTTTCTTTCCGGCAGTTTGCGACGGCGTAAGCCATTGCAAGCCCGAAGCGTTCGGACTGGTCGAATAATGAATGCGAACGAGCGTTGCGCCGGTTGGCAACTGAATCGTCAGCGGTGCGCCGAGAATTTTATCTACCGCGCCCACAGTAAATTTCGTGGTTTTATAACTTTTTCCGCCGTCGCTTGAAGTTTCGACTTTGGCAATTTTCAAATCGCGTGTGTCGAGAATAAGCGGCGCATTTTGCCCGCTTGCGGCGCGTTCGATGTTCAAAGTCGCCGTTCCCTGCAAAATTTTTTCGTCAAACGAAACATTCCAATCGAGGTCAACATTTCGCACTCTGACCGATTGCGGATTCGAGTATGAATGAACATCTTCGGCGAGCGTTTCTATTGCTCTTGTTTTTTGCATATTATTTGTTTTCTGCGCGTTTATACTATCCGGCAAATTCGCACCGAAAATCAACAGAACACAACATACAATTGCTAAATTCTTAATTCGCATTATCATTTGCAGACCTCTCAATTATTTACTCGTTTCGTCTTAAAAGCTGTATGAAAACTACTATATTGTAGCAGAAATTAATCAATAGAACGCTGATGAACACTAACAAAATGGTTAAATATCCGCTTTAAGTGCTATCAATCCGCAAAATCCGTGTATCAATAGACAATAATTTTCTCCCTGATTTTATTCGGTTTGGTTTTGTTCTTTTTGATTTTAACAACCCAGATTTTATCGTATTCGGATTCGGCGAGAGCCTTATATTTATCTTTTCCTACCAGCAAATTTACAAGCGCGGGCGTAGTCGAATTATGTCCGACAATAACGATTCTCTTCATTTTCCCCGACATTACCAAAGCGGCAATTTCATCGAGATTTTTGTAATCGTAAAGCTGAATCATCATTCTTCTGCTTCTCGCCAGCGGCATAACCGTCGCTCTCGTCCGTATAAACTGCGAAGAAAAAATCGCGTCGGGTTTGTATTTATCAATTTCCTTTATCAAACGCTGCGCTCTCAATTTTCCTCCCGCCGAAAGTTCCGGGTTCGCCGTATCAGCATCTTCCGAAATATCCTTTTCGGCATGTCTTAATAAAATGACGGTGAGTTTTCGATATTGAGCAAAAACATTACCGCCCGCAAACGCAAACAGAAATAATCCTAATACAAAAGAAGCAAAGATTTTCATAGCTTAAATTCGGGAAAGATTTTTTTGGATAAAAACTGTAACTCTAAAGTTGCAAGTTATTTTTGAAGATTTTACGCACAAAGAAAGTTCATTGTTTCACGACAAATACATCGTTTTCACCGGATTTTTAAGAATCAACCTTTCTTTTCTAAGATGTGCAGATATTCAACTGTTTCGCTCGCCTTATGATTTCTGTTTTCGGTTTTGTCGGCTTTGAATCTTTGATACTTAATCGTTTCTAAGCCATATTCGCCGTATTTTTTCATTATCTTTTTGACTTCGCCCGCCGACATCAGACCTTCATTGTTATAGCTCAAAAAGATGTATTTAAAATTGGCGTTTTTGACAAGATTTTCAAAAGCGTCCGAAACTTCATTTTTTTGACAGTAACGCGAACGCTCATAATTTCTTAAACCAGTTTTGCCGTTTGGCGTGAAAGAGTCATATTTGGCGATTGTATTCAAAAGATGATAATTCGCGCCGTATTGTCTGGCATTATACGGCGGGTCAAGATATAAAACGTCGCCTTCGATTTTCTTGATTAAGACATTTGCATCTTTGTTATAAACTTCGGGCATCGCATCGTTTAAATCAAATTCAGCAGCTTTCAACTTCAAAGGTTTTTGCGCGGATTTTTTCAGATGTTTCAAAAACGCACCATAAACGCTTGCCGTGTTCGCAACTGCATCGGCGTTTTCAAGCAAACTCGCAAGCAGAAAATAATAAAGATTGTCATTTATCTTCCCCTTATTTTTCCATTCTTCGATTTCTTGCCGAATAGCATCAATCCTTTTGCCGTTTTCGTCGGTAAAATACTGTCTTTTACTACCACTTCCTGCACAATAATTTTTGTATATGAAACCTTTAATTCCTTTGAGACTGTCCAATTCATCTACAAATTCTCGCCAATTTAATTTTTTGTGATTTCCGATGTAATTACGATTTAAAACATAGCTGTAATATTCAACATCATTGGCTATTATTTTTTTTGATTCAATTTTAAAACTTCTACCGACGACACCTGTTCCTGCAAACAAATCACAAAAAACTTTTTCTTTCATTTCCCCGACAACGGCTTTGATTTTGGACTTAATGAAATTTGATAATTTATGTTTTGAACCTGTGTAATTCATTTTTCTTTAGTCTATTCAAGCGGATTTGCTTCAAAGGAATCTATTACTTCAACTATATTGCTTTTAATCGAATCAAAAATCAATATCCCAACAAACATCTTGCCTGGATTCAAAATGCCGTTCGGGTCAAAAACTCGTTTGATGCTTTTATTCATACGCCTGACGGCGATGACGCACAGCAACTACATCAACGATTCGTAAATTGTCGTCAACTGAATAAATCACCCGATAATCACCGATTCTGATGCGCCACAGATTTTCAAAACCTTGCAATTTGCGGCAGCCGCTCGGACGCGGTTCAACCGTTAAAGCCTCGATTTTGGGAAAGATTCTTTGAATGAGCGAATTGGATAAGGCTTCGAGTTCTTTGCGGGCGGAACGGGCAAATGTTATCAAATAATCAGCCATCAAGTTTGCCTTTTTGCGCGAGAAGTTTTTTAACCGATTCTAAAGATTCGCGTGGTTCGCTCTCGCGTCTTTTAGCCGTCAATCCGTCGTAAAAGTCTTCCCAAAGTTCGCCGTGTTTCTTTAAATCAATCAAAACCGCAACGCGCTTGCCGTCTTCGTTCGTAACGTAATTTATTCCCTGCATATTTGCTCCTTTGACTGAATCTTATCACAATCTTCTGTGATTCAAACAAACATCTTGCCCGGATTCAAAATGCCGTTCGGGTCAAAAACCTTTTTGATACTTTTCATAATTTCCAATGTCGGCGCGTCAATCGCCATATCGAGATACGCGGCTTTGACGTAGCCGATGCCGTGTTCGCCGGAAATCGAGCCGCCGAGTTCGACCGACAATGCAAAAGTTTCTTTGACGCATTCACGCGCCCGCGTAATCGAATCGGCATCTTCACGATTGCATAAAAAATTGACGTGAATGTTGCCGTCGCCCGCGTGTCCGAAGTTGGCGACGAAAGTGTTGTGTTTGCGTCCTATTTCTTCGACTTTGGAAATTAGTTCAGGAACTTTGGAACGCGGCACGACGACATCTTCGTTGATTTTTAAGTTGCCGTATTTCATCAACGAAGGCGAAATGGCGCGGCGCACGTCCCAGAGTTTGTCTTCTTCCTCTTTCGTTTTCGAGCGCAGAATGTCGAAACCGCCGTTTGCTTCCAAAATGCGTTCAATCATCTGCGCGTTACGTTCGACTTCTTCGCGGAAACCGTCAACCGCGACGATTAAAATCGCGTTTGCCTTTTTTGACAAACCGAATGCGAAGTTTTGTTCGATTGCGCCGACGCAGTTTTTGTCAATCACTTCCATTGCCATCGGAAGCAAACCTTCGGGCGTGAATTTCGTTAAGACTTTGCAAGCCGCTTCCATCGTTTTGAACGAGGCGCGAACGGTTGAAGTCGCTTCGGGCATCGGCAAAAGTTTGAGCGTCGCTTCGGTAATAATTCCCAAAAGCCCTTCCGAACCGCACATCAAACCTGTCAAATCAAAACCGACGACGTTTTTCACCGTTTTTCCACCCGTTCGGATAATTTCGCCCGTCGCCGTGACGACTTCCAAACCTAAAACCGAATGTTTTGTTACGCCGTATTTCGGTGTTCGCATTCCGCCCGCGTTTTCCGCGATGTTGCCGCCGATAAATGAATCTTTATAGCTCGCCGGGTCAGGCGGAAAAAGCAAACCGTATTTTTCGACGGCTTGCTGCAAAGCAAAAGTTGTAAGTCCCGGTTGGCAAATCACGTATAAATCATCGGGATTTATTTCAATGATTTTGTTCATTCTGTCCGTGCCGATAACAATTCCGCCGTCAACCGGAACCGCGCCGCCTGTATAACCAACGCCGCCGCCGCGAGCCGTTACGGGAAAAAGATATTTATTGGCAAGTTTGAGAATTTCGCACATCTGCGCCGTGCTTTCAGGAAAAACAACGGCTTCGGGCGGGAATTTCTCTTTCACGGCATCCGCGCCGTAAGGTTCGACCTTTTCCGGCTCGACTAAAACATTTTCCGCGCCGACGATTTCTTTTAATTTTTTGGTAACTTCGGGCTTTGAAGCGTTCGTCACGGCACGTGGCTTGGCATTGAAATGGATTGATTGAAACATATCTATTTTGGCAAAACCGTAAAGCCGATTTTCCGTGCCGCCTCCGAAAGTTTATCATCACAGCAAATAAAAATTCTGCCTTTCGGCTTTTCAAAACACCAAACCAAAGCCGCCGCAAGTTGCAGAGCGTCAAGCGTTCGCAGATTTTGAGTTTTGATTAAATTTAGTGCGAGTTCGCGTACTAATTCGGTCGGCTGAATTTCGCGCCAAGTTTCGCTTTGAATATCCAGACGCTTGACGGCTTCATCATAAGCGGTTTGAGAAATTTGCTTTTCCTCAATAAGACGCTTCAACGCGCTTTGCCCTTCAATCGAACTCGCCCACCAAGCGACGATTTCATATTTTCGGCGCAACCCGCGCAGTTGTTGACTTGTCGTTTGAAAGCAACAAAGCGGAACAATTGCGCTCGTGTCCCAAAATGAAAAATCAGTCTTCATCGCGTTCGCTTCGGATTGTTTCGACGATTTTTTTCAACGGAATTTCGGGCGCGTCCGTTTCCCAAAAATCTTCCGTCAATTGTTTTTTTGGTAAAGTCATCAAACCATCGGCAACAAGTCGGTCTTCTTCCGTTTCAAACGGCAGGATTCGGGCAATCATTTCATTTTCTTCTTCGATGATAATTTCGCCGCCATCTTTGACTTTTTCAAGATATAAACCTAGATTGTTCTGTAACTCGCTCACGCTGATTGTCTGCATTTTCTTTACTCCTCAATTTGCATAATACAATATTTTAGCCGAATAAACTCGGCTGTTCGTCTTCTTCCGGCTCGTAGCCTTCGGGAAACCAGCGATATTTTTCCAAATCACATTTGCCTTTTTCGTTGAATTCAACGCCTTCATCTTCAAGCATTTTTTGCTGCAAATTTACGGGAAGCAGCATTTTTCCTGTCGAGCAACCGCCTTGCGAATTGATAACTCTCTGCCAAGGCACATTTTCGGTGTCAGCCGCGTGCATCACGTAGCCGATTGTCCGCGCCGTATAACCTTCGCCTAAAATTTCGGCGATTTGCCCGTAAGTCATCACTTTGCCGACAGGAATTTCACGGACGATTTGATAAACTTTTTCCCGATAACTTTGCTCGTCAACATTCATATATTTTAAAGTGAAAAAGTGAAAAAGTATAAAAGGGGAAAAGGGGAAAAGTAGTTAATTTTCGACAACTAACTTTTTCACTTTTTCATCTTTTTCACTTTTCACTTTTCACTTTTTATCATCTTCGATTGCCGATTCGCAGGCGCAGTTCGCGCAGTTTTTGGTCTAATTCTTCGGGTGTCATATCCGAGTATTTTAATGGCAAAAAGCGTCGGCTCGAAGATTCAAAAACAGCGAGAAGTTCCATATAGTCAAGTAGTTCAATGTCGCGGCTCGGAAAATAATCTTCCGCCGCTTTGGTGAAATGCGCTTTTGTAACCGTCGCGTCGTCGCCGAATTCACGCGCCGCGTCGTCGTTTGCCATCAGGATTACGGCTTCGATGTCAGCGTTGCTGTAACCGACTAATTTGGTCGAAAACGCCTTGCGGATTTCCTTAAAATCAACGTCCGTTTTGATTTTGTTTTTCCGCAAAAGTGCTTTGGCGATATTTTCTACTTCTTCGGGCGTTTGAACGTAGAGAAACGGAATTTTGCGGTCGAGCCGTCCGGCGCGTTTCAAATCTACGTCAAGTTTGTCGGGACGATTCGTCATCACCAAAAACATAATGCGCCCGCGATTTGAAGTGTCGGACATAAATTCTTTTATCCGTGCAATCACACGCGAAGAAGTTCCGCCGTCGCCGTCGCCGTCGGTGTTTCCGAAAGCGCGGTCGCCTTCGTCAATAATGACGATGACTTGTCCGATTGCTTTGATGACATTGAGAATTTTTTCGAGATTTCCTTCCGTCGCGCCGACCCATTTTGAACGGAAATTTTTGAGTTTTATTGTTGTCAAACCGCATTCTTTGGCAAACGCTTCGGCGACGAAAGTTTTGCCCGTTCCCATCGGACCTGTAAATAAAATTCCCATCGGAACGCGCGAACGATTGCCTTTGCGGATATTTTCGGCAATCACGAGTAAATCCTTTTTCACTTCGTCCATTCCGCCGACGACTTCAAAACCGAATTCGGGCGTAACGAATTCAACCAAGCCGAAACATTCGCGCTCGATAATTTCGCGTTTGCGTTTGGCAATGAGTTTATCGGCTTCTTCCCTGGCGCGTTCGAGCGGATTTGTTTGCTTTTCGACGGCTTTTGCGTCGGGCGCGATGAGTTTTTTGATTTCGTCCTGATTCATTCCCGCCGTCAGCCCGGCGAGTTTGTGTGAACGCTCTTTGGCATCCGGCGAATCTCCCAAAAGCGAAATAATATAGGATTCGCGGTCATATAAATCTTCTTCCTGCTGCTGCGGCGGAAGCAAAATCGAGGAAATTTGAATGGATTTAAGTCCGGCTGTAATTTCGGCATAACGATTAAAATCTCCTTCGGAAAGCCGCGAATCGGTTTGTTTGACGACTTGTTTGCGCGTATCGTAATCAGGCATCGGAATTTCAATCGTCGTAATTTTCGGATTGGAAACGATTTTCGGCGCAAGTTCGGCGATATTTTCGGCGATTAAAATAATTATATTATCTCCGCGTTCGATTTCGGGCAGAAATGACCAGCGATGAATTGTGACTATTGAAGAACGGTCGGCATCCATCTGAAAACTCGCGTCGCCCGCCGGAACGATTGATTCGGCGTATTCGAAAATGACGGCGGTTTTTTCCGACAGGCGCATTGCGCGTTCAAGCATTGTCAAAACTTTTGCTTTATCCGATTCAACGGCGATTGACTGCCAATCGGCAAAAGTTTCCGCCTTTTTCGGGAATCGCGCTCCCGACGAAAGATTATAAACGACGATTGATTCGCGCGAATCTTTGAGCAGCACATCGGTCAAAAATTCGGTCAAACCGAGCATTTTATTGTCGTTCAACACAACGTCAAAGACATTTCCGTGCAAGATAAACATCGAAGATTCGCCGCGCAGATAACGCTTGCGTAAATCTTCCGCCCAGATTGGTAGTTTTTTTGTATCAGACATAATCTTACTTTAAGGGTAAATGGTTAAATGGTTAAAAGGGAAAAAGGGTAAAAGGGTAAAAGTATTTGCGTCTAAGTGTCTGCGGTGGTGATTGCTTTGATTTGATTTGCGATTGAACTGCTTATAAATTTTGCCTTTTCGCGTAAATGTTTGTGTTCAGTTTCATCAATGTAGCCGACTTCAAAAGCAACATACAAAAGACTTCTTACTTCGCCCGATGAACCTTTGGCGATATTTAGAAAATTGAGATATTCCTTGCGCGAACGGCGTTCAAAACCTTCGGCGATATTGGTCGGAATCGAAACAGCGGCGCGGCGTATTTGTTCCTTCAAACCGAAATCAGCCTTTAAACCTTTCTTTTCAGTGATAAGATATATAGCTTTGACAAGTTCGATGCCCTTTTGCCAGGTAAACAAATCTTCAAAACACTCAATTTTCTTTCTCGCATTTTCCATCTCTAAAACACATTTCGCGCCCTTAATTAACTTAATCCACTTTTTACTATTTCCCTTTTCCCCTTTTCCCCTTTTCCCCTTCACAATCTTCACAACCTTTTTTACAAAGTTCTGAGAATTTGTTCCGTTTCCCGCGCTGTTTCCTTGATGCTTTCCACGCCGTCGAGAAGTTCGTCAAGTTGACCGGAAAGTTCATTTGGCGACTGCATCGTCACGATTTGGTCGGCTAAAAGCTGAAAAGAATTTTCGATCAAATTTGTCTGCCCGTAGGCGATTTTCAGATAACGGCGGATTTCCGCGACGCGCTCGATGCGTTTGGTGATGACGGCGAAATTCTTTTTAGCAATATCGAGTTCGACTGCGTCAACTTTGCCTTCGTTTGATTCAATATACTTTCCCCAATTTCTTTGCGTGTTTTCTAACTGAGCGACATCTAATGAAGCCAGATAATTTTCGTAGCGCGAGCAGGTGACGGCTAAATCTATAAATGAATTGACGAGATTGTGCGTTTTTGCAATTTCCTGGCGAAGCAAATCGCCCGCGAACGAAGGATTCTGCATTGCCAACTGCTGAATCTGCTTTTCTTTGTCAACCAACTGCATCACGCGCTCCTGCCCGCTCTGAGACAGTTTTTCGACTTGTTTCATCCGCCGCCGCTGTTCATATTCGAGTTTTTCCTTTTCATAGAGCGGGTCCCAAAGCATCCGCTGCATAAAGCGCGACTGCGAACCGTGAAGCACCCAAAGTCCTTCGAGTCCGAGCGCGGCAATCGCAATCAGCGGATTCAGCGTCAGAACCGACGCGACAATCGCGCCGCCCAAAAGCGTTAGATTATAAGGGTTGGCAAAAGTATATTTGAGATACGAAGGCTTTTCGGGAAACTTTTCCTGCGGAATGTTTTCTTCGTCGGGTTGTTCAGGCGTAAAAGAATCGTGCAGCGGATTATTTTGCCTAACGCTTTGTCTTTGATTCGGAAATCTTTGTTTTTGAGAAGTATTCATCAATTCTCAACTTTAGGGCTTATTGTAAAGCATTTGCAACAGTTGATTTTCAATCGCCCGAAATTCCGCCGTAGATTTCAGCGTAATATCTTTGACGGGAAAATTCGGCACGTCGACACGGTTCAAAATCTGCGCCGGACGCTTTGACAAAACATAACAGGTATCGGCAAGATAGACGGCTTCGGAAACGTCGTGCGTAACGAAAACTATCGTGTTGTTTTCCTTGCGCGAAATATCGAGCAGAAGACTTTGCATTCCCCAGCGTGTCTGCGGGTCGAGCGCGCCGAAAGGTTCGTCCATCAAAACGATGCGCGGATTATTTATCAAAGTTCTGGCAATGGCAACGCGCTGTTTCATACCGCCCGAAAGGTCTTTCGGATAGCGTTCGGCAAATTCCGCCAACCCGACGCCTTCAAGAATACTGCTCGAAAGTTCGCGGCGTTTTTTGCTGTCAATTCCTTGCAGCTTTAACCCGTATTCAACATTCTTTCTGACGGTCAGCCACGCAAAAGAAGTATAAGCCTGAAAAACCATTCCGCGGTCACGCCCGACCTCGGTTACTTTGTTGCCATCCACAAAAACTTCGCCTTTCGTCGGCGTAATCAAACCGGCGATTGATTTAAGAATCGTTGATTTTCCGCAGCCCGAAGGTCCGAGAAAGACGATAATCTCGCCGCGTTCGGGTTTATCCGTAACATCAAACGAAACATCGCGCACGGCTTCGGTTTTTTCGCCGTCACGCCCAATGTAAGTAACAAAAAGGTCTTTGACGCGGAGTTTTAACGGCGGCGTTTCGGTTTTTGTTTGAATTGTTTCGACTTGTTGTTCCATAAAATTCAAGGCGGAAACACGACTGTTAGGGAGTGTGTTGTGAACATTACAAAACACCCGCGCTAACGCTTGGGTTTCCGCCTTTTACTAAAAAGTTTTTTCACGCCAACGGAAGAGCAAATTTGAAATTCCGCGAATAAGAAAGTCGGTTATCAAACCGATTCCGCCAATCACAATCAAACCGGCAAACGACCACGAAACTTTTTGATGCGTCCGGGCGAGTTCGACCATATAACCGAGTCCGTGTTCGGGATTGACGGCTTCCGCCAAAATCACATACGTCCACAAAATCGCGTTCATTACGCGGAAAGAATCGAAAATATCGGGCAACGCCGCCGGAAGCAAAACACTGTAAATTACCTGTAACTTACTTGCGCCGAGCGTCAATGCCGTCTGCACGAGTTCTTCCGGCACGGCGCGAATCGCAAAAACTACAACCGGCAAAAGATAGACAAAAACACCGAGAAAAAGAAACGCGATTTTTTGCGATTCGTAGATACCGAAATACCAAATCAGAAGCGGAATAAACGCCGAAATCGGCATATATCGAAGCGGCGCGACAATCGGTTCAAAAAACCGATTGACCGGCTCGAACGCGCCCATCAAAACGCCCAGAGGAACGGCAACCGCCGATGCTAAAATAAAAGCAAGTGCAATTCGTTTCGCCGAAATCAAAATCGAACTTGCCAAATCATATTCGATAAAAAGTTGGAGAGTTCCGCGAATGACTTCGGTCGGCGAAGGTAGAGTATCCTGACTGACCAAACCGCCGTAAGTCAGAATACACCAAATCAAAATCAGCAAAATCGGCGCGATAAAACTGATTGTCAAAGCAGTCGAGCGCGGCAAAGGTTGGCGTAATTCCATAAGAGTCCGGGAAGTCTGGGAAGTCTAGGAAGTCTAGGAAGTCTGGGAAGTTTAGGAAGTCTGGGAAGCAGTTTTCCGACTTCCTAGACTTCCCTAGACTTCCTAGACTTCCCAGACTTCCCTAGACTATTTCATTCCGTCGTTAAAATCACCTTAATATCCGTGCGGCGATTCATTTGCCGTCCGGCTTCGCTTTCATTTCCGGCAATCGGATTTGCCGAACCGCGTCCGATGGTTTGAAAACGCTCGGGCTTGATATTCGGGAAATTTTTCGTAATGTAATTTTTCACCGAAACCGCGCGTTTTTCCGAAAGCGTCGCGTTTGCCGATTGTGCGCCGGTGCTGTCCGTATTGCCTTCGACGCGCAAAACCGTGCCGCCGAATGAAGTCATCAGTTCACCGAGTTTGTCGAGCAAAAAGTATGAGCCGGGCATAATTTCATTGCTTCCGGGCGTGAACTGAATCTGAATCTGCTGCTGCAAAATCGGAACGTCTTTCGCCGTCGGTGCTTTGGCGATAATTGCTTTTTCCTCAACCTGCTGTTGCGGATATTTTGTCGCTAAATTTGAAACAAACCGCGAATCAGCCCAATCTTTTGCCGAAACCGCTTTGTTGATTAAACCTTTCTTGCGCCAAATGACGAATGCCGTATCGAAAAGCGTTTCGTAATGCGGTTTCGCACCCGTCAAACCGTAAAACTGCGCGTTGTCGGCATACGGCGTGAGTTTCAAGCCGGAAAGCATTCCCGAAACGGTTTCCGCGTCGAGTTTCAAAGATTTTCCGACAATATCGTTGGACGGATTCGGATTATCGCGCATCATTGCAATGCCGTCAAACCAGCCGTTGACAAAATCGCGGACGGTTTCGGGCGATTTATCAATCAAATCCTGACGGGCAACCAGAGTATCGGCAATCACATTTGTTGCCGCCGACGTTGAAACAAGGATGTGTGCCTCGTCGCCGCGTGCCTCGACCGCACCCGACAAATCCGGCTCCCAGGTTACCGCCGCGTCAACATTTTTTGAGCGAAATGCCGCCGCTGCCAGCGATGCGTCCTGCGTAAAGATGATATTTTTTTCAATGACATTGCGGTCTTCAGGCGTTAAACCCGATTGCGAAAGCAGGTATAAGAGTAGAAAATGTGACGGCGTGAACTGTGTGCAGGCGATTTTCTTTCCCTTCAAATCTTCGATTGATTTAATTGACGAAAGCGAAACAATTCCGTCTCCGCCGCGTGACCAATCCTGCATAATAATTGATTTTGCCTGCTGGTTTTGCTCCGCCAGAATCGAGGCTTCACGCGCCCAGTTGTCAACCGTGTCCCACATTATATCAACATCGCCTTTGCGAAACGCCGCGAGTTTCGCCGCCGGGTCTTCAATGACGACAAATTTTACGTCCATCCCGAAATTGCGCTTGTAGAACGAACTTGCATTCGGCTCTAAACCGTTATTATAGACGATGCCCGGCGCGTGTCCCGCCCAGGTGTTTATCGCCACGACAAGCGGACGGGTAAGTTTGCCAGTGCCGATTTGTTGAGCGGTTACACCGGTTGAGCCTTCATTGAATTTCGGGTCGCTAATCGGATTTTTAAGCTGGTCGAAATCTTCTTTTTTGACATCTTCCGTCGTCCCGCTTTTGTCGCCCGTCGCCCAATTCTTGATTCTGCTTCCAGCCCAATACCAGGCGACAAATCCCAAAACCGCAAGGATTACGATTGTAATAAAACCTTTTGCAAGTGGTGTTAATTTCATATTTTTTTTATTTTGTAGGGGCAGGTCTTGTGCCTGCCCAAAGCGACGGATGTCGCTAACAACCATTATTGATATTCGAGTCAATTCAATTGAATCAACTTTCGCTTCACTCATTGGGCAGGCACAAGACCTGCCCCTACAAAAATTCTTACATTGTCTTTTGCTGACCTAGCTGCTGCGCGGCTTTTTTCGCTTTTAACTCGTCGAGTTGTTTTTTCGCCTGAACGTCGCCGACCTGACTTTTCAGTTTGTCGAGTCGGGAATCCAGTGAAGATTCGGAAAGCTCCTTGCCGAGATTGGCTTCGGCAATCGTCGTCTTGATGTGCGAACGCACATTGTCCAAAGCGCGAACTTCTTCGTCAACCGAAAGACCGTCAAGTTGTTCCTGAATTTTAACGCGAGCCTGCGCCGATTGAAATTTCGCCAGCATCGTATCGCGTTCGGCTTGCAGTTTTTTAATTTCCGATTGCACGCCTATCAGCGAAGATTTCGCGGAATCGGCGTCGCTTCGCGCATTTTCGGCTTCGGCGGTAAGTTCCGTGTGTTCCGTCATCAAAGCGTTTTTCTTTTGAATCAAAACCATTGCCAAATCGTCCTGATTAGTTTCAACCGCCGTGTCGAGTTCGGCTTCGGTTTGCGCCAGTTCAGCCGTGATTCGCTTAAAACGCTCGTCAATTTCATCACGGCGGCGGATAATTCCCGCTGTTGCCGTTTTCAATTTCGAGTATTTTTCAACCATCGAATTGATGGCGTTTTCATAAGCGATTTCGGGATGCTCTTTTTCGACATCGGCAATCCACAATGAAAGAAAGCCCTTCCACAAATTTCCGATTCTGCTGAATAATGACATTTTTGTTTCTCCTTTAGATTAAGTTAGCAGCAACAGTCGGCAGTTGGCAGATGCTCAATCAAAACTGCCGACTGCCGACTGCCGCTGCCTACTGATTTTCACTCTCTGAACTCTCCGTTGCCGCCGGTTCGTGCAGTTTCGGCGAATCTTTCACAACCCGCGCAACGATGTCGCGTCCGAAAAATTCCAAAACTTTTTGCACTTCTAATTTTTTTGCGTTGCAAGCCGCAATCACCGTATTCTGCTCTTTGACGCGCTCATCCATAATCTTACGAAGATTTTGAATTTCCAGTTCATATTGCTGAATCCGCGCCGCGCCGTTCTGCAAAACTTTTTCCGTATCCGTTGCGCCGCTGCGTATATAAAATTCCAACGCTTCGATTTCCGATACGCCCGCTTCGATAATTTTCTCAATCGGCACGCCAAACGCTTTGAGCGATGCTTCGACAATTTGTTTTTTTGTTGTTACGTCAGTCGTTTCCGGCAAACTCTCGAGCAAAGATTTGGCTTTGGCAATCCGTTCGCGCTCTTCCGCGTCAACTCCGCCCGCTTGATAGACGGCTTCAAAATCAACTTGTCCGTTTTGCACGGGAGGAGGCGTTCCGTAATTTGACGGAACGTATGTTTCAGTTTGCGGCGCGACAGAAGTATCGGTCGAGGAATCGGCAGAAAGCGGCGTTTGATTAGCATATTTCGCAATTAGCTCGTCGGTAGTCGCATCGGTATTAGTTTGAGTTTTATTTTGGTCTTCATCGCTCTCGATAAACCAACCCACTACCGTTGAACCCCAGTTTTTTTGTTCTGCCATTAATTAACTCCTTGTGCTTAAGAAATATATGGAATATTGCCTGGATAATCAAGTTTTAAAAAGATAATGTGTCTTGGCAGTCAAATCTCAAAGAATAAAAATTATACACCTTTATTCCTTCAAGCACACAGTAAATGGCTCAAATGCTTACAATTATTGTGTTTTCCCGACCTATTTATTTCATCGAACCTTTACAAATGTCGGTGGCGTCCTAATCTTGTGGTGCTGGAATGGAAAAAGTTTCGACATGTTATATCGAAAGAGCAAACCGCGAACTTTCTAACCGGGAAAGACCGACGGAGATGTTTCTGTTCACCAATCATTCAAACGCAACAGCAGTTGAGTTTTACAAATCTACAGGCGCAAAAATTAAGAACGGCGACGACCTTTTATTTGTTTATCCGGTGATGTAAAATCAAGCAATGATGAAAACGGCGCATAAAATTTTAACCGGCATAATTATCGCGCTTGGGGTTCTGCACGTTTTGGTGACGTTTCACGATTACGACAGTTTTTCCCTCGAAGCGTTATGGTTTGCCAGTGCGGGCGTGGCTATTATTTTGGCAGGTTTTCTAAACATCGTTTTGTTGCGGGACGTTGGCAAAGATACTGTCATTTGGACGCTTTGTTTAATCACAAATCTTATCTTTGCGGTGATGTTTGTTTTGGCGTTGATGGCTCTGCCACAGCCGCAAGTTTTCGTCGGTGCCGGAGTGTTTATCGCAGCAACAGCATTTTCGCTAATCAAGCCGCGTAGCTAAACACGCTGCCCAACAAGTCATTGGACGCGAGGCGCGGGTAGCTGCTTTCTTTCAACGGTTGCTCTCATTCTTTGGGCTTGCGTGAAGGTGGTTTCCGCCCGCGTCAACTCAGCCGTTAGCTCGCTCGCGGTATCCCGCGACGGATATGTTAAAATAACGCCGAAGACAAACTCTGGAGATACCAATGACTGACTTATTAAAAAGAATCACCATTAATCCGAAACAGTGCGGCGGACGACCTTGCATTCGCGGGATGCGGATTCGCGTAATTGACGTGCTGGAACTATTCGCGGCTGGTTTGACAGCCGCCGAGATTTTAGACGAAATGCCCGACCTTGAACGCAAAGATTTACAGGCGGCTTTGGCGTATGCGGCACAAAAATTTGACCATCCGGTATTGGTGGCAGTGTAATGATTTGGATTGACGCGCAAATGTCGCCGGCGATTGCCGCCTGGATAACTGCTAATTTTCCGGTGAAGGCTTTAGCGGTTCGTGATGTCGGCTTGCGAGATGCGGAAGACCGCGAGATTTTCCTTGAAGTGCGGAAACAATCAGCAATCGTGTTGACAAAGGACAGCGATTTCATTTTGTTGCAAAACGAACTTGGCGCACCGCCGAAGATAATTTGGATAACTTGCGGTAATACATCGAATGCCAGATTAAAAGAAATTTTGCACGCACTTTGTCAGAAGCGTTACTGTCGCCGAAAGCAGTGTCGAAAAATCCGCCGCCGCCGCCCGCGAAAATGTGAAAGAAAAGCCGGCGAAAGTGTCTTCCGTTCCGTCCTGACCGCTCTGACCGGGCGAAGGTCGCGCCGTGAGCGGGACGGGACAAAACGATTATCGGTGGACGTATGGAGCGCGGTTAATTCCGAACACCATTGACCGCGCCAGGTGGCGAAATACCTTGACTTATCAGGTAACGCCGCGCCTTTCGGTCGGAGTTGAATACAATCCGCTTGCCGGAAAAATTTCGCCGCTTGCTAACTTTGTGGCGGTCACGGAAACCGCGAAACGCCCGTCGGTAATTTTAGGCACAAGTTCAGACCGCATTGGAACGCCGTCCGGTCAATCGTTCTACGCGACGGCAAGCAAAAACCTGGAACGCGAAACCGGTTTGCCGATTGCGCCGTATGTCGGCATTGCCTACGGAACTTACGAAAATCGTTTTCGCGTCGTCGGCGGCTTGAACATTTATTTTCGTGAGCGTTGGAGTTCGACCGTTTTGTTTGACGGTGTGCGCGTTCATCCGATTGTGAATTATTCGCGCGGGCGGCATCAGTTCGGCGTTATCTTTGAACGCGGGCGCAATCCGGGTTTCAGTTACAGCGTCTCTTTCTGAAAAAGACTTGTTTGAATCAGTGAATAAGTTTTTCACCTCTAGCTTATTTCTGATAATGTCTAATCAGATATTCAATTGCCTAAGTCCTGAAAATTCAAAAATCAAAAATTCGATGAACCTTTATGAAAACAGTTGGCTTTATGATTTAATCCACGAAAAATCTCCCGCCAGCCGTGAAGTTAATTTTTACGAACGCGCAATAGAACATTACGGTTCGCCGGTTCTCGAACTTGCTTGCGGAACAGGCAATTATCTCGTTACGCTTTCACAAACGGATGTCGAGATTTCAGGTTTGGACATTTCCCGCGATATGCTTCACGCCGCCGAAGAAAGAGCCAAAAAGCAGGAAGTCAAAACCAATCTGCTCAACGGCGATATGCGTTTCTTTGAGCTAAATCAGCAATTCAGCTTGATTTTTGTCGCCGGAAATTCCCTTCAGCATTTGAACACGAACGAAGATGTCGAAGCGTGTTTTGCTTCCGTTCGGCGGCATCTTAAACCAAACGGAAAATTTATTGTCGAAGTTTTTAACCCGTCATTAACTTTGCTTTCACGCAATCCGAATGAGCGTTATTTCGTCGGCGAATACAAAACCGACGACGGTTGGATTGTGATGACGGAAAACGTCCGCTACGACTGCGCGACGCAAATCAACTATATTGACTGGCATTATAAAAACCAGTTTCTCAAGGAAGAACAAACCGCTTCTTTTACGATGCGGCAGTTTTTTCCGCTGGAATTTGATTCGCTTTTTACGCATAACGGCTTCAAAATCGAGAAGAAATTCGGCGATTTTGACGAATCAGGTTTCGACGGCAATTCGCCAAAACAAATAATTACTGCAAGTTTAGTCTAAAATTTAAATCGGTCATTCAATTGTCAATGACAATTCTTCTGCGAATCACGCGAAAACTAATTTTTCATTTCGCGTTTTTAGCGTATTTCGCGGTTAATCATTGAAAAGAGAAATTAAAAAGCACAATCTTTGTTTTTTTGTTTCGATTACTCTGTGTCTCCGTGTTTCTGTGGTGAATAATCTTGTGAAATACAAAACCGAAAACGAAATTATCAATATTGTGCGCGGCTTTGAAAACGGCACAATCGCACGCGAAGATTGGCGGCACGCCGAGCATTTAACCGTTGCGTTTTATTATCTTTTGCATCACGATTTTAACGAAGCAGTAAATAAAATGCGCGATGGAATTTTTAATTTATTAAAATCATTTGAAGTTGATTTAACGAAAGAAATGCCGTATCACGAAACTTTGACGATTTTCTGGATGCGGGCGGTTGATGATTTTAGAAAAACGAAAAACGGTTATTCGATGGTCGGGATTTGCAATGAATTAGTCGAAAATTTCGACAAGGATTATCCGCTTCGATTCTATAGCCGCGAACGTCTTTTCTCGGAAGAAGCAAAAGCGTCCTTCCTTGAATTCGACTTAAAAGAAGATTTTTGTCAATACGACTGAATGTTTGCGCGGCGACAAACAGAAAATAGTTTTTAGAAAACCCCTTCCTGTTTGTCGCCGCGCATTTACAAACATATTTCAGATTGGGCGTGACGATTTCGAGTTAATAATTATTGACAATTACCGGGTGCCGGCGGCGGAAAAGTTTTCAGAAAAGGCTCACATGATAATCATTGAGCCGAACTTGTAAGAAATACTCTTTTTGAATATAAAACTCATCATTATAGTGTGTTAAAAATTATGTTAGCTGTTCAGATTTGAATTTCATTCTCTTTGCATAAAATGTTTTCTTGCAGAAAAATAATAATTTTCGTTTGATTTTGCCCGTATTATTAATACATAGCCCGTTTGCTTATTAAGCGTTGATTAATGAACAAGTATAAACCGGTCGGCAACCAAAAATGGAAGCCGACCGGTTTATACGTAATAAGAGC
Organism: Pyrinomonadaceae bacterium; assembly: GCA_050998795.1. Lineage (GTDB taxonomy): Bacteria > Acidobacteriota > Blastocatellia > Pyrinomonadales > Pyrinomonadaceae. The sequence continues at coordinate 2,091 of JBPCPU010000069.1, read as the reverse complement.
CACTCTGTTAATTTAGCGGTAAATGGTCACGACGAAATTGCTCAACGTCGCGGCAACTTTTTAGAATGGATGATGTGGTTTCCCGCGCGGCGACGGAAGACATGAAATAATGGTGTCCTTGTCCTCATAATGAGCTTCGTACCAATCACTAAGGTGTGCATAGCTTCCTTCATTCACTCCAGAACCGTTACTTACGTCCGCAATAATTTGTCTCACTCCGTTGTCAATAGTTTCGTATAGATTATAAACTGCCTCTTTGAACATCGCATATCTGCGGCTCGATGGACCCCAATTAGGAAGGTATTGAAGAGCCTCCCACAGTTCTTTATACGCATTCTTTGTGTATTTCGTTACCGGCTCATTAAGATGTTCTCCCCTAGAGTAGGCACGAGCAGCCTGTGCAGTTAGAAATTCATAATAATAAGGATCACGATATTTATTACAATGGGCTTGTAATATAGGAAGCATACCTTGGATAGCTTTGCGCGCCTTTGGGTCAAGATAGGTGCTTAAGGGTTCTTCCCTGATTTCTGTAAGTAATAAATTGATCCATGATTCCATTAATTGATCTATATTGCGAGGGTCAATAGCATTGTCCTTCCAATCACCGTTTGGATGAGGCAGCGGGGAACGCTGCGGACCGCCGGGATAATAACCCGGCACCCTAAGATCGGTAACTATCTTTGCCAAATCAATTTCAGTTTTCGGTCCGACCACGCCGTCAATGTGCTTATGCTTAACGCTCAACTGAAACTTTTTAATAGCGTTTTTTGTTTCTTTCGTAAGTTCCCCGTTAGCCGCAAACCCAGAACCCATATTCAGTTTTAACAGGGCTTGTTGCACCCAAGCGATGTAGATGCGTGATGATTGATTAGTTGATACATTGTTAATCGCGATTAAGTAATCCTGCGTCTTTTTGTCAACTGACCCATTGCCACCCAACCGGCAACCGGTTCTGTATTGAAATTCTCTTACCCAAAGTCTATATAGTAGTGTAACTTGTCCATCGGTTTTAAGTCCGGCAAAGACTAAACGGTTTAAGGAACGCTTCACCCAAGCGATATACTCTGGATTGTGTACTACATTGCTCATTTTTTATCTCCTTTTTATAAAATGCCTGCAAGTCATAAAGACTGCCGCTATTATTTTTTGAACGTATTTGGTTAATTTTCACAATTGCAATTAACCCCTGTTTATACCTGTCTAAAAAGCTATTACTTTATGTTAAATTTCGCTTCTCACATATAAATGCGTTGGAGATTAAAAAAACCTATCATTTGCTGAAAATATTTTTTTGAAATATATTCTTACAGCCCAAAAAGGCGAAAGGAATTTCCCGCCTTTTAATTCAGAGGACATAGTTAATATCTCACCTGACGCACTTTTGATTTTCAGCCTCGTTCACGAGGCTTACCCTGTGGGCAATGAGCCACGCGGCTTTAGCGCGTGGAAAACGCCAACCAATGACCGACAGCCCGTTGATGTTCTTTGATTATTTAATCCGACAATAAAAGGAAAAGCGTTTTCGTCGGGAGCGCGCGCATCCCTGCGTGCTGAGCGCGACAGCGCGAAAACAACCGTGGCAATCGAAGCCCTGATTGAGTAACGCTGCTACGCCGCTCGTCAAGCGACGTAGCACGCCGCGGATGCAGTCGCATCCCGGCAAAGAGTTAACTTTTTATTAGCGGATTTATTTTGAACAGAACATAAACGCCCTTTGGGTTCTTATCAATGCCCACCACGCGAGCGGGTCGCGTAGCTAACAGCCGCCTGCGGCGGAAAGCCTCGTGAACGAGGCTAAAAATTGTCAACTCCGTCAGGTGAGTTAATATCTTAACTCGATAGCCCATTACATAGGCGAAAAGTCCAGATTATCCAAATTTTCACTCAATGTTATGACTTGCGGCGTAAATGTGTAGCTTTTCGAGAAAACACTGATAATATAAGTTTCTCCAGCCTGCCCATCGCTGAATCTAAAGTAGCCGAATGAATTTGTTATCGTCGTTTGTGTTTCGCCGTTTTGTCCGGTCATATAAACCCGCGCCCGCGCCACGCCGCGTTTGCCGTTGGTCACTCTGCCGGAAACGGAAA
>JBPCPU010000059.1:0-5638 GCA_050998795.1 Pyrinomonadaceae bacterium | reverse complement strand
ATTACACTTTATACGTCTGGCACTATCTGACGCACCGCGTCCCGTTTCTCTGGCGTTTTCATCTGGTTCATCACGTTGATTTGGATTTGGACGCGACGACCGCCGTCCGGTTTCATTTCGCCGAACTCGTCATTTCCGTCGCGTGGCGCTCGGCGCAAATTCTGCTAATCGGCGTCTCCCCTGTTTCTTTCGCCGCCTGGCAAATGTTTCTTTTCCCTTCGATTTTGTTTCATCATTCAAACGTCCGGCTTCCCGTTGATTTTGAAAGGAAACTGCAAAAATTTATCGTCACGCCTCGAATGCACGGCATTCATCATTCCGCCGTCGAGCAGGAGACAAACTCGAACTGGTCGAGCGGTTTGACCGTTTGGGACCGTCTGCACGGTACTTTGAAAACGGATGTCGCGCAGAACGAAATAACCATTGGCGTTCCGGCTTATCGAAATCCCGACGCGGTTGTTTTAACGAAAATTCTTGCGATGCCTTTTGAAAAGCAAAAACCGACTTGGCAATTGCCTCAAGCCGAATCAATCAAAAAATGAGCGTCCGGTTATCAATCATCATTCCCGCGCTCAATGAAGCAGCAACGATAAAGGAAACACTCGACGCGATTCGAGCGATTCGTGAAAACCCGGAGATAATCGTCGTTGACGGCGGAAGCCTCGACGAAACAATTTCAATTGCCAAAAGCTGCGGCGTTTCGGTTTTGCAATCAAAAGGGCGCGGGCGCGGGGCGCAGATGCGCGCGGGCGCGAAAGCGGCAAAGGGCGATGTGCTGTGGTTTCTTCACGCCGACACTCGTCCGGCGCCGGAAACAATAGAACAGATGATGTGTGCTTTGGAAAACTCAAAAACCGTCGGCGGCAATTTCACCGTTTGCTTTGACGGCGACTGCCGCGCCGCGCGGTTTCTCACCCGGCTTTACCCGCAGCTTAGAAAAATAAATTTGTTCTACGGAGATTCGGCGATTTTCGTCCGCCGCGATGTTTATGAAAAAGCCGGCGGCTTTCGTGATTTTCCAATTTTTGAAGATTTGGATTTTGTCAGGCGAATAAAACGCCTTGGGCAAACGGTTCACCTGCCCGCGCGGGTTGTCACTTCATCCCGAAGATTTGAAAATAAAAGTTTCGCGCTCGTCTTTTTGCGCTGGACCGTTTTGCAGGTTTTCTATTGGCTCGGAGTCAGCCCGCACCGCCTTGTTAAGCTATATCCGCCGCATAAATAAGCGGGCGTTTCGGGCGAGCCACTTGTAAGTTTTCGGCGCGGGCTGCCGCCCGTTTTCATCGGCGAGCAGTTCGTTTCGCAAATAAAAAAGGTCGTCCGGCGTGTCAACGTCATACCAACTTTCGAGTTCTGACAATCGCAAGCCGAGACGCTCTGCGTTTCGCGTCATTTGCCCGAAAACCAAATCCGAACTCCACGCGACGTTTTCAAAAAGTCCGGCGTGATTTTGTCGCAAGCCGACGAGATAAAAACCTCCGTCGCCGGTCGCGCCCAAAGCGATGTCGGTTTCGTTTGATTTGAAAGATTCGATTGCCGTTTCGATAAATTCCGGCGGAAGCGTCGGGCTGTCCGCGCCGATGACGATTACGGGATTGAAATTTTGATTTTCGGCGTCTTCAACGGCGGACGCGAGTTTTTCGCTCAAATTGCGTCCGCGCTGCTCAATCAAAAGCAAATCTTTCGGCAAAACGGATTCGAGCGTTTCGCGCCCGTCAGCCGGAGTGAAGGCGACGATTAAGTTTCCCGTAACTTGTTTGACATTTGAAATCGTGTCCTGCAAAAAACAAGCAGCCAGCGCAGCCGCCTGCTCGCCCGACAAAAACGGCTCGAGCCGCGTTTTCACTTTTCCGGCTTGCGGAACTTTAGCCATTACGACGACGGCAGGACGAAATTCCGTTGAAAGATTATTCATAGCTTAAAACAATTTTTCCATAAATTTTTGCTCAATAAGTTTTGAAACAATCTCTATTCAGCACAGCAAGAAAGTTTTGACGGATCCTTGTAGCGGGAGATAGCCGCAATTTTCAATGCTTCCGCCATTGTCGGATAAACGTGAAGGAGTTCGATAAAATCATCTAATTTCGCTCTGAACCGCAAAGCCATCGCCGCTTCGTGGATGACTTCGCCCGCGCTATTGCCAATCATCGTTACGCCAAGCACCTCGTTTGTTTTTGCGTCCGCGACCATTTTGATAAATCCTTTTATGTCCCGAATCGCGCCGGCTCGCGGCGTCAAACGCATCGGCAAAGGGTTGCACCAACACGGATGTCCGGCTTTGACGGCTTCGGCTTCGGTCATTCCGACAATCCCGATTTGCGGGTCGGTAAAGATTGCCCGCGGAACAACGCGGTGATTAACCGGGCGCTGCGGTTCGCCGGAAAATGCGTTGTGCGCCGCAATTCCGCCGTCCTGACTGCCGACGGGCGTCGCCATCTGGCTGTTTTGCCGGTTGCCGATGACATCTCCGGCAGCGTAAATGTGCGGAATATTGGTTTGTAGAAATTTATTGACCGAAACAACCCCGTTTTCACCCAGCCCGACGCCTGATTTTTCGATTGCGATATTGTCCGTATTGGGTTTTCTGCCGGTGGCGACGAGAATTTTTTCGGCGCAGAATTCTTGCGAATCGTTTCCGATTAGAGCTGTCGCTACCACCGTTTCACCCTCCGTCCGCAAGAATTTAACCTCTGCATTAGTAACCACGCGGAGTCCTTCTTCGGCAAGAACTTTGCCGATGACTCTGCCGGTTTCGGGTTCATACCCGTGAGCCAGCAATTGGTGATTTCGCTCTAAAATTGTTACTTCCGTTCCAAAACGGCTGAACATTTGCCCCAATTCCAAAGCGATATAGCCGCCGCCGACAATCAAAAGAGATTTCGGGCATTCGGTTAATTCCATTGTTTCGCCGTTAGTCAGCAAATCACTGGTCAGATATGGAACTTCCTCAAGTCCTTCAATCGGCGGAAGAACGGGACGCGACCCCGTGGCAATCAGAATTTTTTCGCCCGTTAATTTCTTTCCGTTAATCTGTACCGTGTGAGCATCGAGAAATTCGGCGTGTCCTTTTTCGACGGCGATTTTGCCGCCGACCAGACTTTCATACTTTTTGTTCCGATAATCGTGGATTATCTCATCTTTCTGCCGGATAAGTTCCCGAAAATCAAAGTTCATCTCTGCCGGAGTCAAACCCGGATAACGCGGATTTTTCGCGTCAAAGATTATTTTCGCCGCTTCGATGAGATTTTTTGAAGGCAGACAGCCGCGATTGACGCACGTTCCGCCGACAATTCTTTCTTCGGTCATCACCGAAGTTTTGCCGAATTCCTGCGCCCGAAGCGCGGCGGCAAAAGCGGTTGAACCCGAACCGAGTATGACTAAATCGTATTTATTTTCTGACATAATTTCTTTCCCTTTTTATCTTTTCAGCATTCGCCAACCGGCGAGCGCGATAATGACGCCGATAATGGCAAGCGGAATTAAGATGCCGTCCCGCAAGATAAAACTTATTCCGAGCATCGCAAAAAGACCGGCAAGTATCCAACCGAATCCGCAGCATAACAGAGCCGCAAACACGCTGATGCCGCCTGCTCCTAAAAGCGCTTTGCCTAGTTTGCTTTGTGATTTTTCATCCATAATAATCTTTATTAAATAAACGGGGCGACTATTAGAAATCGCCCCGTTCTGTATTGCAGTAGAATGGTTTAGCCAGCCTTCTGCATTTCTTTCCCGCAGCAACAGCGCGGAGCTTGGTTGCCACCTTTGCCGGGGGCTGCGCCTTTCGTCACTTCAATTTCGCATCCACACTCAGCGTCTGGACAGCGGTATCGTTCACCAGTTTGTAGAGCCATGTTATTCTCCTTGTTTAGTTTATGCAGCTTAAATCAGTGCCGCCCGTCTGACTCTTGCTGCGCCTTCGGTTTAATGCTCATTCGAGCGGCGGCAAACTTGATATTTTAATGATTGGCGGAATCCGATTAAGATAATGACACGCCCAAACCTTCCGCTCGGAGCGCATCTTCATTTATTCTTTGATTTGCACAGCAAGAAGCTATTTTCCCGTCAATTACAACTGACGGAACTGCCTTTATGCCGTAATCCTTTGCACGCTTGGCAGCATCTTCCTGATGCATATCTAAAACTTCGACCTCGCAGGATTCACAAGCAATTTGCTTCACCAATTGAATGGTTTCATCGCAAACTCCGCAACCTGCGCTAAAAATTTCTACTTTTCTTTTATTATTCATAATTTTTACCTCATTAAAATTTATCTTCCGAACTGAGGTTTTCAAGAATCGGGCATTCGCTCGCCGCCGTATCGTAGCAACAGCTTTCAACCAACATTTCCAGAGAATTTTTCATTTCCCGCAAGCGTTTGATTTTGTCGCCGATGTCGGTAATTTTTTCAGTTGCACGCATTCGCACATCCGAAGACGTAGCTTCCGGTGTTACCCTCAAATCCAGTAACTGCTTTATCTCTTTGAGCGAAAATCCTAAGTCCTGAGCTTGTTTGATAAAACGAATACGACCTACACTTTCGGTTGAAAAGATTCGATAACCGGCATTTGAACGCGGCGGTTCCGGCAACAATCCGAGTTTTTCGTAATAACGAACTGTTGCAAAGTTCACACCACTTTGTTTTGCCAATTCTCCTCTCGTTAGACGTTTCATCAAAATTACCTCACTAAATAAATCATAACCCTTGCAGGTAAGTGCAAGGTCAAGTGAGTCAGCGAATTTTTCTTATAAATGCCGCAATCTTCTTTATTTATTTAGCAATATAACCAATTTCGTTAATAGCTTTTTTAATCTTTTCGAGTGTTATTTGATTCGGGTTATAGACGACTTTAACATTCTTGTCTTTGTAGCTTGCTTTAGCAGAAATTACGCCTTTTAGTTTTTTAAGCGTTTCGTCAATATGCGACGCACAGCCTTCGCAAGTCATTCCTTCAACTTCGATTATTAGCGTTTTTCGGGTTTGACTTTCAGATTCGGTAACCGCATTTTCAGTCTTCTTTGGATTGACAACATTTTCCGTTCTGGCTACTTGATTTACTTCCATTGTCGGCTGTGGTTTGTCCAAAACCGAGACAATATAGCTTGAGTAAAATGGGAAAAAAGCAAAAACAGCAATACCGATTGTTGTCGCCCATAAAATTAGTTGATTAAGGCGTCCAATCGGTTTTGTCGCGCACGTCTTGCCTTCGGCGCATTTTTCGCGGCGAACGTATGTTTGGTAGAAGCTAAAAGCCAAAGCCAGAACGACGAAGACCAACAAATAAGAGCGCAGTATTTCAAAAACGGAGGCGATGCCAAACGCTCCTAAACCCAGAGCGACTGCCAAAACCGGCAGAATACAGCAAAGGCTTGACGCAACAGCCGCGACAATCGCGCTTCCTAAAAACAAATTTTTTCCAGATTCTTTCATTTCTTTTTAGCTCCTTACGCCTGTTTCTCGATTTCAAAAAGAACCGGACATTGAGCGTCCCTGTTTTTTTCTTGTAACTCTGTGTTGCAGGCGGAAAGATGGTTTGCCAGAATTTTTCTGAACGATTTCATTTTTTTGATTTGATCATCTATTACAGAGAGTTTTGTTTGCAGTAAGTCTCTCACCCGTTCGCATTCATCCGCGCCGCCC
>JBPCPU010000055.1:0-3929 GCA_050998795.1 Pyrinomonadaceae bacterium | reverse complement strand
CGGATACGCGATTGAATCGTTGTCAATCACGGCTTTGGTTTCGCCCGCCGTAAAACTTTCCACGTCTTTCGCCAGCATCGGCGGCGCGTCAAAGCTGACGTCGCCGTCGGCAAATCGCGGTTCAGGCACAATTTTGCGATTGAGAAAAACAAACAACCGCCCTTTTTGCGGAGCGGAAATCAGCCCGCGAGCAATGGTCGTTTCAAACCGTAGCGAAGTCGTTTGCGCCGAAACAAAAATCGAGAAAAAAGATAAAAATAATAAGCCGGCGGCAAAATTTTGAAGTTTGATTTTTTGGATGCGTTTCATTTTTCAGTTCCTAAATTCCCAATCTAATGTAAATTTTCTTATGCTTTCGCACGATTTCGGATTTTTGTTTTTGTTCTGCTTGATTTATAGTTTTATTCTGTTTCGTCAATTACGTCGTCAAAGACTTGGATAATGTTTCTCGAAGCGGGCAGGACGCGATAAATTTCAATGCCGTTTTTGGTGGGAAAATAAAAGATGTTGTAGCGTTTATAAGGAAAACTTCGGAGATTGATAACAAGTTCGTTTTTGGCTGTTCCGATTGCCGGATTTTCAGCCAAAAGCCGAAACTTTTTTACCAATTCACGGATGAATTTGTTTCCGGCTTCAATATCGAATTCGGCAATGTGATTCAAAATTTCGTCAAGGTCGTCAAGTGCAAAATCTGAAAATCTAACCTTTTCTATTTTGCTCAAGTTTTCCTTTTTCACGTCTTTCTTTTCCTCGCTTTATGATTTCTTCGCCAAGTTGTTCAAGCTCGTCAACTCTATATTCTTTATATTCACCTCGACGAATTTGCTCAACACCGAGCATAATTTCCCGACGAAGTTCATCTCTGCGAATGCGCTTGAGTTCGTCTTGTTCCTGAAGCAGCCGCAAAGATTCACGAATCACTTCGCTGGCTGAATTGTAAAGACCTGATTTAACTTTCTGGTTCACTAAATTTTCGAGTTCGGGCGTTAATGAAACATTCATAATTTTTTATTCTCCTTCAATGAAAAGAATAAAAAGGATAGAAGTTTATGTCAATCTTTGTTATTTAAGCTGATAAAGTTCCTTGTGCTTTCGCATGGCTTCCGAAACTGTTGTTTTTTGTTCTGTTGGATTCATAATTTTTATTTCAAAACTTTCGCGTCGTGGACGATTTTTCCGCCGACAATGGTTAAAATGCTTTGTGTTTTCGGCAGTTCGGGAACGGGCGCGGTGAAAATGTTCTGCGACAAAACGGTCACATCCGCTAATTTGCCTTTCGTTAAAGTGCCTTTTTCCTGTTCGCCGAATTCGGCGTAAGCTGAATAGAAAGTGTAGGCTTTGACGGCTTGTTCGCGGGTAATGGCTTCGCCTTGTCGCGCCGGATTTATCGCGGCGAGCATTATATTCAGATACGGATTCATCGCGCCGTCCGAGCCGAGCGCGAATGGAATGCCGGCATCAATGAGCGAACGCGCTGTCAAAAATTTCGTCTGCGGCGAATAGCGAGCGTAAATCATCTCGACGGTTGAAAAATGCGTCGGGTTCTGCACGACAACTACGCCGAGTTTTTTCGCTCGTTCAATTAAATCGCCGCTTATGCCGTCGCCGTGTTCGATGCGGACGCGCTTTTGCCGCCAGTCTATTTTTCCCGCGCCGACCGCCTCCAGCGCGTTGAGAACCAGTTCGGCGGTGCGGTCGCCCGCGCAGTGAAAAAGAATTTGCTGCTTGAAACGGAGCGATTCACGAACCATTTCGGGAATTTCACTTTCGGGAAAATTCAATCTGCCGCGCCAATCGGGTCGGTCTTGATACGGTTGGCGCAAAGCCGCGCCGCGCTCGTACGGCGTTCCGTCCAAAACCCATTTGATGCCGCTCGCTCTGACTTTCGAGTTTGGGAAATTGAGTTTGGAAAGCATTTGAAACTCGGACAAATCGCGTTTTGTCGGCGAAGTCATCGCAAAGGGAATGGCGCGAACGCGAATCGGTAAATCGGCTTTGACCAAAAGTTTGGCGAAACGGTCAACCGGCATCGAAGACATAATCTGCATCGAAGTTATTCCGAAACCAATCGCTTCATCAGCCATTTTCTTCAACTCTTTAATTGCGTCCGCATCTGAAACCCGGTTTGCCAGAATCCGATTCGGCTTCCATTCGGCGTATTCGAAAAATCTGCCGTTGATTTTCTTTGAACCGGCAATTCGTTCAAAATGTCCGCCCATCGGGTCTGCTTCTTCGTCGGTAATCTGCAAAAGCGGCATCGCTCGCGAGTTGACGATGTAGCCGTGACCATAAAAGGCGCGAAGCAAAACCGAATGATTCGGGGCGATTTTGTCGAGCGCGGAGCGCGTTACCTCTTCGTTCAAAGCAACGGTCGAGCCGACATTGCCGAAAATCCAGCCGCCCGCCGGAGCTTGTTTAACCGCCGCTTCGATTGCCGCCGATGTTTCTTTCCAATCCGGCTCAAGCGTTGCAAATTGCAGATTAAAACCTTTCGGGTCAGGCATAAAATGAAAATGCGCGTCGTTAAATCCGGGCGTGACGACGCGCATTTGCAAATTAATCAGCCGCGTTTTCGCGCCCGCAAGTTTTTTGATTTCTTCATTTGAACCGACCGCTAAAATACGCTCGCCGCGAATAGCAATCGCTTCCGCATTCGGTTGTTTCGTGTCGGAAGTGAAAATTTTCCCGTTATACAAAATCAGTTCGGGCGTGGTTTGTTTCGCCAAAACCGAAAAATTAACGGAAATCCCAAATATTAAAAGAAGTAGTAAATTTTTCATTTTGTTATCTGTCACAAATGTTTGAGCGCGGGAAGAACTTGTCTTCCCGCTCCCGCAATTATTTCAATCAAAACAGCGAACCGTTATCACTGCTTCCCATCATCGCGCGTCTGACGAGCGGAATCGGCGGACCGCCGTATGTTAAAAATTGGTCGTGAAATTGTTTCCAGCCGTTGCGCCCGCCGCGTGAAGCTGTCCAATCTTCGCGCAGTTTTTTTATCATCAATTTGCCCATCGTGTAGTTCAGATAAGCCGGGTCGAACGTGCCGCGATTGGCTTGCTGCTCGGCATTGCCTTCATCCTGCAAGCCCTGTTCGACGAACATTTTCTTCGATTCTTCGACGGTCATTCCTTTCGTGTGCATTCCGATTGCCGAAAGAAAGCGCACGTTTCGCAAAAGTGCTTCCTGCAATTGTCCGAGGTGCAGTTCCGTGGCGTTTGCGCCAAGCCCCGCGTCATACATCATCTCTTCCGTGTAGTGCGCCCAACCTTCGGCAAAAGCATAGCCGACAAAGACCTGCCCGAATTTCGATTTCGAGCGATTAGCGTGTAAAAACTGTAAAAAATGTCCGGGGTAACCTTCGTGAACCGATGTAAAAAGCAAACTTCCTTTGCCCGGAATATATGCGTCCTGTTTTTCTTTTGACCATGTCGGGTCGAGCGGGGAAACATAATAAACGGATGGCAGATTTGTTTCATACGGACCGGGAATATTGATATACGCAAAATTCCAAGCCTTATACGGCGGAGCTTGCGCTACTTTGCATTCTTCCGTGCCGGGAATCGAAACAACGTCTTTTTCCTGTATGAATTTTCGCAAATCAGCAAGCTGTTTCGTTGCCGCTTCAACTACGTCTTTGCCTTCGGCTTTGCTCGCCGAAACCTGCGCGTTACATTCCTGCAAAGTTTTGCCAGGCGCAAATTTTTCGCATTCCTGTTTGAACGCATCGAGATTTTTCTGCAAATCCTGACGGGCGATTTCTTCGAGCTTTGCCAAGTCAATATCTACGCCTTCGGTCTGTTTTAGCATCTGCTTGAACTTGTCCGCGCCGAGCGCGAAATTGTCGTTCGCTGATTTTTCCTGTTCACCAAGCCACGAATCAAATTCTTTCACGGCTTTTATCGCGCCGTCGTTCGCTTCTTTGAAAT
>JBPCPU010000032.1:0-22099 GCA_050998795.1 Pyrinomonadaceae bacterium | reverse complement strand
ATTATAGAACGAGCTATTAAAGCTGATAACCAAACTAACTCCGAGCAAATTGCGATTTCTCAATCTTTGATTGCCGCCCTGCAAAGTCGGCTTGGAGGCAATGAATTAGATTTATGGCAGTTTAATACAGGTTTGAGTTTGAGTCAGGCGTTATCAAAACTCAGATATACCAACGAAAGACAACGAGTGTTAGATTCGCTTCGTCAGCAAATTCAGTCTGCGCCAAATGGCGTTTCAGCAGAATATCTCGCCGATTTACAAAAAATCGCGGTAATTTTGGAAAAGCCAAATCAAACCGAAGATGACCGACAGCAAATCGGTTCGATTTTGCGAAGACTGTTCAAAAATCAATGACCAACGAGAAAGCTTTGCCTTTCAAACCAGGTTTCACCGAGCGTGTTTTAGCGGCGGCGGGATTTTTGGCGGCGGCGGCGGGCGCGTTTGTCGTCAGCTATTTTAATCCGACGACTGCCGGGGTTTTTCCTGTTTGTCCGCTTTATGCGATAACCGGATTAAGTTGTCCGGGTTGCGGTTTGACACGCGGGTTTCACGCGCTTTTTCACGGCGACGTTTTAGGTGCGCTTCACTTTAACGCGCTGTTGCCGATTTATTTATTGGTCGGTATTTACCTTTTCGTTACGCTCGGTTTGATTGTCGTCAGAGGTCGCGGTTTGCCGTTTAATATTTTTAAGCCTCATTTGTTGTGGGGCTTTTTGATAGTTTCGCTCTGTTTCGGGATAGTGCGAAACTTGCCGTTTTTTCCGTTCACATTTCTCGCGCCTTAGTAAAATTCTAATTCTCAATCACCTCTTTATTCCAATTTAAGCAGAGCGCGTCTTGAGCAGTTTGACAATTAGAAAGCACGATTTCACAATAAAGACTCAATCTTATCCAACAAAAAAAGATGTGAACGGGCAATAGAAGGATTCTATTGTTCTTAAAAAATAACTAAAAAATTAAGGAGAATAAAAATGTCTATACCAACCGAGCCGGTCGGCTCATTGCCGCGACCGGCTAAACTTCAGGCTGCGATTGCCGATTATGATGCCGGGAAAATAACCAAGGAAGATTTGAAAGTCGAACAAGACGCGGCTTGCCAAGATTCGATTGAACGAATGGAAGCGACGGGTGCGCCGATAGTTTCCGACGGCGAACAGCGTGCTTCGAGTTTTGCCACTTATCCGCTTGCCGATACTTTGGCGGGAACGGGACTTGCCGACAATCTGGCGGGCGACGGACAGTATTTTGCGATTTTTACCGACGGTCATCATCGCCAATTGCCGCGACTGACGGGCGGACCGTTTAGATATAAAACTTATGCGGCTGACTATTTGAAGGAAGCTATTCCGATGGCGAATAAACCTTTGAAACAAGCCGTAATTGCGCCTTCGATGCTTTCTCTGCTTTATCCGCTCGACGGCGAAATCGAAGGCTACACGCGCGAAGAGTTTTTGAATGATTTGGTGGACGAGTGCGAAAAAGACATCCGTCTATGTTTCGAAACGGGCGCGGAGCGCGTTTCGATTGATTTTACCGAAGGCAGACTTGCCTGTCGCAACGACCCGAACAATCCTTGGACGGGACGCGGAATGCTCGAACAATTTATTGATTTAAATAATCGAGTGCTTGACCGATTCACTGCCGAAGAACGCAAAAATATCGGCATTCATACTTGTCCCGGCGGTGATTGCGATTCGACGCACAGCGCGGACGTGGATTACGCCGATATGCTGCCGAGTATGTTTAAGATGAACGCAGGATATTTTTTGATTCAACTTGCCAGCGAAGCCGACAAAGAGCGCGTTTATAAATTGTGCGGCGAACACAGCCGCGAAAACGCAAACGGAGTTCCGCAAGTCTGCTTTATCGGTGTCATCAATCCACTAAATCCGACAGTTGAAACGCCGGAACAAGTCCGCGACTACCTTGTAACCGCCGCCAAATATATTCCTGTCGAACGGCTCGGTTCAACCGACGATTGCGGCTTTTCGCCGTTCAGCATTGACGTAAAGCCGAAACACGGTTCGCCCGACGTGGCGCGGGACATCGCTTTTCAAAAAATAGAATCGCGTGTCAAAGGAACGCAAATGGCATCTGAAGAACTCGGCGTTGCTTGAGATAATAGAGCGAAAGAAAGAATAGCCGCAAAAAGGCGCAAAAAACACAAAAAAGATTGTTTTAATCCTAATTTTTTTTGCAATTTCCGCGCCTTTTTGCGGCTAATTTTTCTCTGCTTTTGTTTATCCCGAACTGACGTTAAATTTGTTAAATTTCAAAGTTCTATTGCAGATTTCAGTTGGATGTAGCCCACGTTTAGAGTTCAAACTTTAATTTGCTCTTTGCAAGATGAGACACGATAAATCATGGACTCCGAATGCAGTTCGCATCCAACTGAAATTTGCTCTAACGATGCTCAAGCTGAATCAAATAAACAATCGAATCGCCTTCAAAATCAACTTTCGTTAGCTTTTTCTCAACATTTTTTGATATTTTCGCTTTATCGCTTTGTCCTTCTTCCAAATAATCTTTCAATTTATTCCTTAAATTGTCATCAGTTATCTTTCCGTTATTTTTAAAGGCATTTTCGCGGGAGTTTTCAACAATTTCAGATTTATCTTTGTTCCAAACTATCCAAAATTTTTCCGTCCCGGCTTTTCCGCCGAACTCGTTCCAGCCGGTTTCATATTTTTGATTAGCTGAGATATTCGCGTTTCCGTTATTTTTTAGTGGTGTTGGAAAAGCAATAGTCAAAATCTTTTCGCCATTTTCGTCAAAGCCTTCGGCAAAAGCATAGAGATAGCCCGCGTCAGGAATTGTGAAATTCATCTGAAATTGATAACCGTTCTCAAAAATTTCCTGTCCGCTCGATTCAAACGGTTCTTGAAACTTTTTGCCGTCGCGCATTTTTTGCACGAGCAGAGCATAACTTAAAGTTCGTAATTTTCCGGCGACGGGTTGCGGAATCGTTTCGGGTCGGTTAGCCGTTTCAGATTTTTCGGGCGCGACGATTAAATTTTTCCATACCAGCCATCCGCCGAAAGCAGCCAAAGCCGCAAATAAAATCAATCCACCGGCAATCAGCACAATGAATTTTCCACTTGATTTCGGCGGCTTATTATCTTTGAAAATTATTTCGGAAGAAGACAAAGGAGCGATTGACGGTTGTGCGACGGGTAAGTTTTTCGGCTGTTCGAGAATGGTTTGCGGTTGACTGATTTGCGTTTCCAAAATTTGGTGCGGCACAGAATTTTCCGGCTGTTTTTTAGATTCGGCATTGGCAAACTGCAAATTCTTAAAAGCCGTGCGAAGTTCAGTCGCCGTCTGAAAACGATTTTCCGGTTCAATCTCTAAGCACTTTTTGATAATTTCAGAAAGACGTTCCGAAATTTCAGGATTGAATGTTCGGGAATCCGGCAGCGAATCGGGTTTGCCCGACCAAATCAGATGCGTCCGAATCGTAACCGTCGCTTTTTCAGGCGAATAGCCGGTCAAAAGGTGATAAATAGTTGCGCCGAGGCTGTAAATATCGCTTCGCGCGTCGGTTTTATGCAGCAGGAACTTTTCCAAAAAAGGCGTGTCAATTGACTGCAAAAGCAGATACGAGTTTGCGTCAACGCGCAAAACCTGTTCGAGTGGCGCGTAAAAAGGCGTGTAACCCGTAATGCTCTGGTCGGTTATCGGAACGGTTTTTTCGTCCAACTGACCTTTTGCCGTGCCGAAATCGAGCAGAAAAATTTTGCCTGCTTCATCAATCTTGATATTGTGCGGCTTGATGTCACGGTGGTAAATCAGAAACGAATGCAGATATTCGAGCGCGTCTAAAACCTTGTCGGCAATTGTCAGAACTTCTTCGACGGTGAAGCGCGTGCCTTTTTTCAGTTTCTGCATCAAATCTTCGCCCGTGATAAAATCCATTACGATAAAATTCGCGTTTTCTTCCTGAAAACAGTTGGTTACTTTCGGCAGATTCGGATGTGAAAGATTATAAAGCAGATTCGCTTCGTTATGAAAAGCCTTGGCGGTAAATTCATTGGTTTGCAGAATTTTCTTTATCGCCACGCGGTTATTGCCGCTAAAGCGTGTGTCTTCGGCAAGATAAACCGCGCCGAAACCGCCGCTCCCGATTTCTTCGCGGATAAGGTAACGATTGTCTAATTCTCTTCCGTTGGTCAGCATTTAAGAAATGTAACACCCTTCAAAAGATTGCCGTGCCGCTTCAAAAGGTTTCTACACAACCTTTTTTTCTAGCGTCGGCTGCCTATCACGACTTTTTGAATTGATTTTTTTTCCTGTTTCTAACTCTCTTTGTTGTTCGAGGTAATAGGTAACTAACTTTTCAATGTCATGTTCGTAGGCGGCGGAAATTCTTTTTCTGGTAGCGCGGATTCGTTCAAGCGTCGGGTCAATTTTCTTTTTCATCTTCTGTTTCTCAAGTAATTCCAGTGGCGTAACAAGGAGTGGATTATGCAAATCCAACAGGTTATTTATTTGTTTTTTTTCATACTTCCAATAAAATTTCCGGTCGCTTTTGAACAATCGTCAAAAGCCGCAAAGCCGCACCCGAAGGTTTGTTTAATCCTTGTTCCCAAGCCTGCACGGTTTTAACCGAAATGTTCAAATAACGCGCGAAAACAGCTTGCGAAGCGTTCAATTTTTCGCGCAAAGCGGCAATTTCCGCGCTCGTCATTTTTTGCGGTGGACGCGGCAATGTAGTTGTTCGCAAATCGTTTCTTTTGCCTTCGGCGTGTTCAATCGCTTCGGTTAAGGATTGCTTGAAATCAGCAAAAAGTTTCTTGTCCATTTTAATTTTCTCCGTAAATGTTTTTCAGATGCCTCACTAATGCGGCAATCTCATTTCTTTCCGCTTTTGATAAATTATCTTTTTCGTTCTTGCTGAAAAAGACCAATAAATAAATCATTCCGGCTTTTTCCGGGTAAAGATAGAGATACCGAAACGCGCCCGATTTACCGCGACCGGCGCGACGGTCTCCGATTCGGGCTTTTCTTGCACCGTTTGTGCCGGAAATAACTTCGCCGCGTTTCGGATTGAGCAGCAAATCATTTTGCAAATCGAAAAGCAATTCGGGCGAAGCGAGTTTATCAATTCTTTTCGTAAAAACCGTTGTTTCAACAAAATGCAAAAGTGATTCATTCATCATCAAATATACCATTAAATAGGATATATTTTTAAGAGGCTGTTTGAAAGAGAGAAAACGCTTCCGGCTTCGCTTCGTCACGCCATCATCAAATTGAAACTACTTGCTTCGCGGTCAAAGGGTAAAAGAGCAGACTTTGTATTAACGCTTATTCGCTCTCGCTGGGAGCGCACGCATCCTTGCGTGCCGTTTGCGCGAGCAAACGCGCATTCGCTAAAACTTACGCGCCTTTATTCCAATCATATTTTTCGCTCTTTGCTGGGAGCGCACGCATCCTTGCGTGCTGAGCGCGAGAGCGCGAAAAACAGTTGGCAGGCGCAGGAGCAGTTGACAGTCAAAGAATTCGTCATCGGCAATTTTACTGCCTCCTGCCGCTGCTCCTGCCAACTGTTTTCACGCCGCTTTCAGCGACGTAGCACGCTAAGGATGCGTGCGCTCCCGGCAATATGCGCTCCCGCATTTACGGTGTTTTCGCTTGCATCTGAAACGATACAAGAAGCGGCTGATTTGCTCTTGCCTGAACACGGTAAATTGTTTGTGGAAGCGGCTCTTCCTGCGTCAAAGCGCGGCTTTTGGTCGTCGAGGCTTCGGCTTCCGTCGCCGTGTAAGCGATGCCTTCGCCGTCGGCGGCATCGTAAATATCAACATTTGCGCCCCACTCTTCGAGCCATTTCCGCACTTTTTCGCGGGTAACAGTTTGCGCCCGCAAACCGGGTTCGATGCCCGGAATCTTCACCGGCGAAATAATTGCCACCAATTCTTCGCCCGCATAATCAGCCCGCCGCGGTTTGATTGTAAAATACGGCACGGAATCAGTCGAGGCGGGAATCTCAATCAAACTTCCCGCCGTTACCTGATTGTCGCCGCCGCGGGTTCTCAAAGTCGGAAAAATCAATTCGGCATCGCCGCTTGTGCCGTCGGTATAAGATTCGCGGTTGACGATATACAAAAAGCCCGTGCGCGAAGATTCAATCGTAAAACGCACGCGGTCGCCTTTGCGGAATTTCGTCGTCGAAGTGACTCGTTCAGCCGTCCAGTTCTCCGTGCCGTTATTTATCCTGACAGGAAAAGTCGGCGCGTCGTCTTCGTCAGTTTGCAGCGGACGCAATCGCCAAAACGTCACGCCGAGTTCTTCGGTTTTTGTGCGCGAATCCGCCGATGTTTTAACGGGATTGGTTTTTTCCGTTTTGGCAACAGCAGTCTTTTTTATCGGTATTCTTTTAACCAAATTGTAACGGCGTTTGGAGTTTGTAATGACGGCGATATTCTTTTTCTGTTTTACGCCGAAAGGTTTCCGCGTTGACGGCGACGAAATGCCTGCTGTGCCAGACTGACCGCCATTTGTCCGCTGCTTCTGAAAATCCAGCGAAGTTATTGAACGGTCGGCACTGCCGTCGTCGGTTTGCGCCCAAACCGCGCCGCTCAGGATGAAAAGGCAAATAACTGAAAATAATATATGTGATTTTGTGTGCTGCATAATTACACTTTACAATTTTTGAATGATGGCATATTGCTGCCGACTCAAGTTTGGAAATTCTCGTTAAATCGTTAACGAATCACTTGACACGGGCGACAATGCGAAATCCATTATTAAGGTAACGATAATCATCGGAGAAAGCCGTTCGTCCTGTTGACCGCGCGGTAAATGCGAAGGATTGCCACGCGCCGCCGCGCAGAACGTGCCGCCTCATTGATTTCCCGATAGTCAAATTTGCCGAGCCGTCCGTCGGCAAATTCGTATAATCCTTATTATAAATATCCTGACACCATTCAGAAACATTTCCGTGCATATCGTATAAACCCCACGCATTCGGCTGATAACTTCCAACCGGAACGATCGTGTCCTTATCATTGGACGTATTTCTGCCCGATGAATTAAAAGGATAATCACCGTTGAGATTTGCCTGACCTGTGTTTAGAAGGTCGCCGAATGCAAACCTGGTTGTTGTTCCCGCTCGCGCGGAATATTCCCACTGTGCTTCGCTCGGCAAGTTGTACTCAAAACCGTCATTGCCGGCGTTCAAACGCTTCAGGAAAATTTGAATGTCGTTCCAACTAACGCTCTCAACCGGACAGTTTTTTCCGCAATCTTTGAAGTTACTTGGATTGTCGTTCATTATCGCTTGCCATTGCGCTTGCGTAACTTCATATTTGCCCATCCAAAAGCCTTCGTTAATCCAAACCTTGTGTTTTGGCGTTTCATCCAGGAAAGAGTTCCTGTCTTCATCTCTAATCTGCGCTTCTTTTATCATTTCTTCGACTTCTTCAACCGTCGAACCCATCATAAAATCACCCGGCGGAATATAGACAAATTCTATCCCAATTTTGTTTTTGCGAACTGCACCGGCTTTTATCGAGATTGAGTTTGTATTATTTTTATTTGAGATTGAACTGACGGGAAATTTTGCATTGGCGGGATTAAAATAAAATTCGCCGCGCAGACTCGAAGATGTCCAGGGAGTTTGTTTGCCGCCGCTGGTGCGGTCAACCGCAATCGTTACCTGCTTAAATACTTCTTCAATTTTCAGATTCGGTTGTTTGATAAACTTCAAAAGCTGCGCCGTATAAAGTCCGTTGCGTCCGTCGCCGTCGCTTGCCGTCCGGTCGGGCGAAGTCGCGTAGGCGATAAAAGTTCCGGTCGGCGCGGAGATTTGCGCCAAACCGCCTTCGTCTTCGCCTCTGCTCCAACTCCGCGAAAACGGATTGTTGCGGCAGGCATCGAGAATGACGATGTTCAAACCGTTATTCGCCGTTGCCATCTTCCGCAAAACAACGTCGAGATTAAGCGCGTTAAAATCAACTTCGTCTTCGCGCGGAATCGCCGCCTCGACGGGAATCAGATAATTTCTGTTATTGACCTGAATACCGTGTCCGGCGTAATAAAATAAACCGACTCCGCCGGAAGATTTTAATTTATCGCCGAACTCGCGCACTTTGTCATTCATTTGTTTCAGATTCAGATTTGTTCCGTTAATGACTTCAAAACCGACTTGGCGCAAAGAATTTGCCATATCATTTGCATCGTTGACCGGATTGGCGAGTTTGCGGGCATTGAAATAATCGCCGTTGCCGATGACCAGCGCGACGCGCTTTTCGATAGTCTTATCTTCCTACACGAGTTGACGGTTTTGCGCTTTTACGCCAACCGGCGTGATGAACCACAATGACAGCGCAAGCAATGTCCAAACGGCTGCCGGACGCAGCCATAAAACATTTTCGATTGATGTGTTATTCATTGTCGAGTTTCAGTTTAAGGTAGAGTTTTGAATATCGCAAATTTATTCTTAAACCGTTCACAGGTCAATTATTTTGTCGTCGTAAAAGCAAGCGTCAAATCCTTACTTGAACCGGGCAAGGCAAGTGGATTTTGCTGAAAATTCGTCGCTTTCTGGACGTTGGCGCGGGTATATTGAAAAAGTTCGCCTGCTGTTATCAGTTTATCGCCGTTCAAATCGGCTTTTCCCTTCAAACCGTCGAGCAACGCCCACGTAAATACGCCGTGATTTCCCCATTTGGCAGATTCCTGCGACACTTCGTTGACATCCGAAGAAGTTAAAATGGCGCGTCCGGTTTGTTTGAAAAGCTGATTGGTCAGAAAGAAATTCGAGATGTTGTTCTCATCGCCTTCCTGTTCGAGTTGTCTGCCGGTCACGATTGACTTTGTTTTTTGATTAACGCCCGCGCTGTGGCAAGTGTCAATCATTACAAAAACTCTCTGCGCCGTGACCTGCGTATCGAGCATCTGCTTGAGTTCGTTCATCGGAAAAGCCGTTCGCGCCATATCTACAACCTTCGTGTCGGTCAGAAGAAAATACAGATTTTGCGAAGCCAACGGGTCGGGCGCACCGTGTCCGGCGATAAAAACGAAAATTAAATCGTTGGATTTGGCGCGTTTGAAAGTATCGTTTAAAGCGGAACGAACCGCCGCGAGCGAAGCGTCCTGATTGAGCAGAAGTTTGATGTCGGCGGACGAAAAACCGCCGCCCGCCGGCGTTTGCAGAAAACTCGCAATCGCCTGCGCGTCGTCGTCGGCGTAACTCAGATTTTTGAGTCCGGCATCTTGAAATTTATAATCGGAAACACCGATTATCACGGCAAATTTTCTGCCGTTAAATTTCTCCGCCGCGCCGTTTGTCCAGTCCGGTTTTTCAACCGCTGCCGTTTTATCGCCTAAAATTAAAACGTAAGAAGCGTAAAATTCGCGCTCTTTTTTATCGGTCGCTTTAATTTCGATAATGTTTTTCCCCGATATTAATTCATAACCGCCCATGCGGTCTTCGCGCTTGCCGCAGACGACGACTTTGCCTTCAATATCTCTGGTTTTATCGCAGCCGCGGTTGATGCCCGCGCCGTTGAGCGTAACGATAATGTTTCCATACGTAATATCGGCGGCAAACGGTTCAAGCACGCGAAATTTAAGCGTCGAAATGTCCTTCAACGGCAAACGGACGACCGGCGAAGTGTAGCGTTTGGCGGAAATCTCCGGCATCTCCAAAACAAAAGGCGCTCGCGACGACACATTTTGCGCTAAAAAAGAAATCGGCAGAACGAGCAGAAACAAAAACGGCAGAATTAGTTTGGATGTGCAGAATCGGGTAATCATAGATTTTTGTCTTTTAAGATAGAACACGGTTTCTCCGCGAATCACAAGTTTTGATTCGCGGAGAAACCGGCTGATTGTAAAATGCGGATTTTAAGGTTTCCGCGTTTTGGTCGGCGGTGTTTTAGACGGCATCGGCGGCGCTGTTGTCGGAGCAACCGCCGTCGAGGCTACCGACGTGCTTTTATTGATATTCCAATACGGCACGGCAGTCCAATTCGTTTCGCCTGCTTCCTGCAAATAATCGTAAATCATCGCCATATTTTGCGGCACAGCTCCGGCGTGCATCCGTTGATACATTTCGACATAACTCTTTAAATCCGTGCTGACTTCCTGAATATTGTTCGTCGTGCGTCCGCTCATTTTTGTCAAGGCGTAATAAAGACGCGCTTGCGGATTAGCGCCGCGGCGGTCGAGTTCGATGGCTCTGGCAAACATCTGCAAGGCTTGTTCTTTTTCGCCCGGTTTGCGAGCAGTCAACTTTAAAACCTTGCCGTAATAAAAATATCCCAGAGCATCGTCAGAACGAATCGCCAGCGATTGACTCAAATTCCGCGCCGCAAGTTTATACATATCGTAATAAAATGCGGAAACGCCGTTGTCGCGTTTGAGCGTCGCCATAATGTTTTCAAATTCGCCGTCGCCGGCAATCAATTCGCCGTTCTGCACTTTAACCTTGATGTCGTCCGCCATTTTCGCTTCGTTTTTTTGAACGCGGCTGATGACGACCGCCGTGTTTCGGTCCATGGAAAGCGATTTGCCGCGCAAATTGGTCGCCCCGATTAAGGTTGAAGAAAGTCTGGAAGAATCGGTTGAAGCAATCACGGCATTGACGGTTTTGCGCCGCTCTTCCGTGCGGTCGCGGTCGGCAAAGCGGTCGAGTTCAATGCGCGGGTCTTCGATGGCGGCGGTTTTCAAAGTTTCGTAAAAAGTTTGCGTTTCGCGGACATCGTAATTGCGTTCAAGCATATAATTTAACGCTAATTTATCCGCTTCGTCTTCCTGTGCCAGCGACCATTCAAATGATTTATTGTCAACTAATTTGACGACCAGTTGGGCGATTCCCGCGCCGAAATAAGCACTGCTCAACGCGCCGCTGGCTCCCCTGCCGCCGAAAGCACCGAGCAGTCCGCCGCCGACTGCGCCGATTATTCCGGCTTTTAATTCCTGGCTCTTGGTCGCGTCTTCAATCCATTTCGCCACTAAAACGTCTTGTTTCCAATGGTCTCTTTCGACGTGCGCGATTTCGTGCGACAGAATATAAGCAAGCTGCGCTTCGTTATCAACCAAGGAGAGCAAGCCGGTTGAAACGTAGATTGTGCCGGTTGAAAGCGAGCGGGCATCGGGCATCGGACTGCTCGTAATTTTGAAGCCGTAACGCTTTTCCGATGTTTGCGGAACGAGCGATTGTCCGACGCGATTGACGTAATCCTGCGCCAGCAAATTATCATAAAGCGTATCTTCGGTCGGAATTTTATCGCCCGAATAAGTCAAAACTTCGTCATTGGAATCGAAAGTATTAACTTCAAAAGCGCGTTTGGCGTGGTCGCGTTGAAGCCGCCGAAAATCATAATCCACATTATCTTTAAACTCGGAATCTTTGCCGTATTTATCTATCGCTTTGGTCAGAGTTTCCTCGTATTTGCGAACTTGTTTTTCGACGCGCTTTTCATCTTTATCATTTTGTTTAGCTTCTTTTTGTTGTTTTTTATCAGCTTTTTTCTGCTCCTTGTCATCCTTTTCCTGTGCAAAAACGAAGAGCGGCATCATCAGCGTAAACGCCAAAAAGCCGACGGTAAATTTGACGCACCAATGTTGAATTTGTTTTTTCATATTTTTTAACTCCTTTTAGAAATGTGGTAACGTGAATCTTATTAGAAACGACGAAACGAATGGCGTTGATTTGAGTCTCCAAAATGGCACACTTTTCCGTAAAATGCAAAATTTTCCAAAATTTTAATACTGCTCTGTGAATTAGTTTAAGCTGTTTTGTTGCTAAACACCGTCAAAGTTAGCGATAATGAAAAGTCAACCGTAAATTTGCGTTCGAAAATTGACGAAGAGATTTACAATAATTTGCCAAACAGCAAATCTTTAATTTTCACGGCGCAGTGAAATTGGCGATGCCGAACCGGAAAATAGCGGTTAATGAATTGTTTGATTAAGTTATTTGCTCTTAAATATGTCAATTACAACACAAATATTTTGGCTCGTTATATTAGCTATGGTCGTTGCCAGTATCGCCTGGACGGTTACGCAGGAAGAAATTTTCAGCGAGTGGCACGAGTATTGTGAAGAGAATTGTGAGAATTGCGAATCATTGCCGAAGCGCAAGTTCTTTTACGTTTTTACCTGCGAATACTGTTTCAGCCATTGGGTTACGATTTTGATTTTATTTTTGACAGGCTTTCAATTGTTAATTGCAGATTGGCGCGGTTATATTTTAGCTTTTTTTGCGATTCCGTGGATCGCAAACCAATTGATGAGCATTTACCGCCGTTTGCGCGTCGACATCAAACACGAAAATCTGCTTGCCAAAGAAGTTGAAGGAAAGTTGGAATGAAAAGGCGGAAGATAGTGGTGAATGGTAAAGTATGAAATGGTGAGTTATCATTTATCATTCACCACTCACCGTTCACTACTATCTTCCGTCTTACGCATAAGCTATACGGAGCGTAATACTTCCTTTGTAAAATCGGAAACTTCGGTGAAACTTCGAGCGTGAAGTCGGGCGGGAAAACGCTGACGAATTTGTTCATCTTCAAAGGCTTGACCGCCTGCGATAATCGAAATTTTTGATTTTGCAGTCTGCTCCGTAAAATTTTTATAATCGCGGGAAAGACGCTCGATGTCGCTCAAAACGGAGGCGGAAATACAAACAATTTTCGGTAAATGTTGCAAAACCTCTTCCGCCAAACAATAAAGCGGCGTATTTGCGCCGAAATTTATTACTTCCCAACCTTCGTTCTCAAGCGTGATTTGCGCGAGATGCGTCGGGAGTTCGTGAAAATCTCCTTCCATCGCGCAGCATATTGCCAGTTCATTATTCATTTTCGGAACTGGAAGTAAGCTGCGAAGTTTATAAACTGCATTGTGAGCGACACGGGTCGCAAGATGTTCTTGTGTAACGCTGATTTCCCCGTTATACCAAAGTTCGCCAATCCGACGCATTGCCGAACAAACTATCTCGTCAAAAATTTCCGTGAGCGGTTTGCCGTCCAAATGCGCTTCGATAAGTATATTTGAAATTGATTCTTCGCAGCCCGCCATTAATGAATGAAAACACGACAAATTTGAATGTTTTTTGTTTTCGCGCCGACGATTCGTTGTCATAATAACGGATTCGTCGCCGTGGCATTGTTTCAATCCAAGTTCTTGTTCACGCTGAAACCGGACGACTTCTTCGGCGCGAAAACGTCTGTGTCTGCCGCTCGTGCGCTCGGAGTGCAACAATCCCGCGTCATCCCAACGCTTAATGGTCGCGTCGCTGACGCGACACAATCGGGCAACTTCTTTTGTAGTTAAACACTTTAATTTCGGCATTTTAAGTAATTTTAAGACAACTTCTTTCAGAAAAGCAATTTTATACTACACGAATCGCACAAATCGCACAAATCTTTTTTAACTTTTATGTAATATAACGAATATACATATTTGTTTGAATATAAAAAATCTAACGTAAATCAGCAACAAACTTAATGTTTTTGATTAATTATGATTTTAAAAAAATTGGAATCCAATCAAAATTCGGAGCATTTGAAGTTTGACATTTTAGAATTTAGTTGATAACATAATTTCGCTCAAACCGCTCATTAAAATTTAGGTTTGTCTACGAACAAGGGAAGGTTGAACAAGGGAGAAAAATCGCTGTCGTGGTAAAATACGGCAGCGATTTTCACGTTAAATGTCTGTTAAATTTTGTGTGCGAATTATATTGCTTTGATTTGCGCCTTTAGCGAAACTTGCCGCCGATTTCGTCTTCGGCGTTTCTTCACAAATTTTCGCTTCCGGCAGGAAATGATTAAGCAGCGTGCGGATTTTCGCCGTATCGTTTTTTTCCAATGATTGACGGAAATTGCTCAAAATGTTAGCGACTTCATCGCCGGAATAGGTGGCGATTTTGCCGATGAAAATTTTCGGATGCGTCGTGTTTAAAAGTTTTTCGCCCGTAATTTCAAGTTCTTCAAAAAGTTTTTCGCCTTGCTGAATGCCGGTAAAAATAATGTCAATATCTTCGTAAGGCTGCAGACCGGAAAGCCGAATCATATCTTCCGCCAAATCTAAAATCTTGACGGGTTCGCCCATATCGAGGATAAAAATTTCGCCGCCCGTGCCGAGTGCGCCGGCTTGCAGAACAAGCTGCGAGGCTTCGGGAATCGTCATAAAGTAGCGCGTCATTTTCGGGTCGGTAACGGTTACGGCTTTTCCTTCTTTAATTTGTTCGCGGAAAATCGGAATTACCGAGCCGGTCGAGCCAAGCACGTTGCCGAAACGCACCGCCATATAATTTGTCGGGTAAATTTGGTTTAAGTCCTGCAAAACAATTTCCGCAATGCGTTTGGACGCGCCCATTATCGAAGTCGGATTAACGGCTTTATCCGTCGAAATCAAGACAAAATCCTTCGCGCCGTATTCGCCCGCCAATTCGCCAATCAATTTGGTTGCAAAGACATTGTTTTTTATCGCTTCGGACGGATTTAATTCCATTAAAGAAACGTGCTTATGCGCGGCGGCGTGAAAAATGACTTCGGGTTTGTAATCGCTGAAAATCTCGCGCATTCGCGGCGCGTCGCCGATGTCGGCAAGAAGCGGAACAAATTTTGTTTCAGGAAAATTTTTGATAAGTTCGCGCTCAATCTGAAAAAGCACAAACTCCGTTCTTTCAACCAACAAAATTAGTTGCGGGCTGAAATTGACAATCTGCCTGACTAATTCAGAACCGATTGAGCCGCCTGCGCCCGTCACCATCACTGTTTTGTCGGTTAAAAAATCGTGCAGGTTTTGGTTGTCAAGCTCAACCGGTTCGCGTCCCAAAAGGTCTTCAATCTGCACGTCACGAATTCGATTGACGGCGACGCGACCGTGGGCGATTTCGTTTAAACTCGGCACAATTTGAGCTTTTACCGGAATCGCCCGACAAATATCTAAAATGCGCCGAATGTCTTTGCTGTTTGCCTGGTCAATTGCCAAAACAATTTGGTCAATCCGAAGTTCATCCGCCAGTCTCGCTAAATCGTCGGTTGTCCCTAAAACCTTGATGCCGCCGACGCTTCCGCCCTTTTTGCGCCGGTCATCATCAATAAAACCTTTCACATCGAGTTCGGTGTCGGCGCGTCCGACAACTTCTTTGATAGTTGCCGCGCCGAGTCTGCCCGCGCCGACAATCAGCGTTTGTTTGCGAACTTTGCGCCGCTTTCCGATTTGATACGTGCGTTTTTCGCTGACTTCATAGACGGAACGGCGCAGAACACGCAGCGCGAGAAGTCCGGCGAAAGCAAAAATTGTGTCCATTAAGATAATTGACAGCGGAACTTGCCAGCGAATAAATTTTTCGGGCGAAAGCAGCAATCTCACCAAAATCAAAATAACGCCCGAAATAAACGCGGCTTTCAAAAATGATTTTATGTCTTCAAGGCTGACGTAACGCCAGATTATCGAATACGCGCCGACAATAAAAAGTGAAGAAAATTGAACTAAAACGACAAACGGAAGTTGATTGAGAGCATTATCGAGATAGTATTCCTCGAGTTCAAAATCAAACCGAAAAAGATAAGCCAAAAAAAACGCGCCGCACAAAACAGCGACATCCGCAAGAAGTTGAAATGGTCGCCGCAGATACCATAAACGCTCTTCTGTTTGTCTGTTTTGGAACAAATTCGTCATCCTGAGTGTAAAAGATAAACTTACAATCTGAAATTACTTGGAACGCGCGAAACTGTCAACTATTAAAATAATTTGATAATGTCCTAATGTGGGTGCTGGAAAGAAATAAAAACATAATATTTATTTTAACAAAAATTATGTTCCGGCACGTCTCAAATAAAAAGGATGGTCCCGACATTGGATAACATAACAGAAAAACAATCAAAATCAGCTCCTTTCGGAAAAATATCTCTGATTGCGGGTTTGAGTAATATATTACTGCTTGTTTCAAGTGTTCTTCTTAAAAATTTTGGTCATATATTACTCGGAATTATATTTTTCGCTTTTGCGCTTTCGCTGTCCGTCGGTATTGGTACCGGAATAGTTGCATTCATAAATAAACGGGTTTGGATTGGTTTGGTGATTAACCTGTTAATGTTAATTTTGTTGGGCGTTAGTGTATTTATATATTTTACATTATGTTGTGCGCCTCCGCCGCAATTTAGATAATTTAGATAATACATAAACGAAACGCATTGCCGGAACGGTTGTTTCCAACGCCACGAGATTAGGACACTGCCAATAATTTTAGAAACTCGATAATGACTTCGCTCTTTGTCGGTCTTTAGATTTAAATTTCAGTTTAATAATTTAAACAAGCAACTGATTAAGTAAAGGATTGAATCAGAAGCAATTGTGAGTTATCCTTTGTAATAGCAGAAATTATAAGTAAAGAGGTTTTTTGTATGAAGGTAAAATTTTTATTATTCATTCTAACAGTCAGTTTGTTTCAGATTGCCATTGGACAGGAAGCACCGGCAAATCCTGACCAGAGCGGTTATTTAGTTGGACCCGGCGATGAAATCGTGGGAAAAGTTCTCGGTGAACCGCAGTTTGATTTTGTCGCTACCATTGACGAAGACGGTAAATTTCAAGTTCCCTTTTTTGACCAGGGCGTTATGGCGAAATGCCGCACGGAAAAAGAATTGCGTTCCGATGTCCGCCAACTTTTATCAAAATACTTAAAAAGCCCGTTGGTCAGCGTCAATGTTACAAAGCGCAACAGCCGCCCGCCCGCTACAATTTACGGCGAAGTTCGCCAACCGCAACGAGTTGATTTGCAGCGCAAGGCGACTTTGCTCGAACTGTTGTCTTTTTCAGGCGGCGTTACCGAAGATGCCGGCGGAATTATTCAAGTTTTCCGCACGCGCCCGCCGATGTGTGGCGATGCCAGTCAGGAAGCCGAATGGAAGAGTGGAACTAATGACGGATTTGACGTTCCTTCACGCTTGTATAGTTTAAGCAGTGTGAAACAAGGCAGAGAAGACGCAAATCCGATAATTTATCCGGGCGATGTCATCGTTGTATTAAAAGCCTTGCCGGTTTATATCACGGGCGAAGTCGCTTCACCGCAGGGACTTTACTTAAAGGAAAACGGCTTAACGCTGACTGAAGCTATTGCTAAAATCGGCGGTGTTCGGCGCGAAGCTAAAACCAAAGACATAAAAATTTATCGGCTCAAAGATAATTCAAAAGAACGACAAGTGATTGCCGTCAATTACGACAGCATTAAAAAAGGCACCCAAAAAGATGTCCTGCTTGAGCCTTACGATATCGTCGAAGTTGATAAATCGAAGAAAAGTGTTTTGCAAATAGCTATGGAAATTGCAACGGGTGCAGCTCGGACAGGTATTTCTTCGGTTTCAGGCGGACTCGGAACAAGAATTCTTTACTAAATTTTTCGCCTCTTGAATCGTAAATCGTTGATAAAATTCTATTAGCGGTTTACGATTTTTTATTTTAAAATACATTTTTAAGTTTTAGATTTTCATTTATAAATTATGGCAATACTCGTAACCGGCGGCGCAGGTTATATCGGAAGCGTGGTCGTTGAAGATTTACGCAAAAAAGGCGAACAGGTCGTTGTTTTAGACAATCTTTCGTATGGTCATAAACAGGCGATTGATGAAAATGTAACTTTTTACGAAGGAAATATCGGCGATGAGCGGATTGTTTCGCTTATTTTGGAAAATCACGAAATCGAAGCCTGTATGCACTTTTCGGCGTTTGCGTATGTCGGCGAATCGGTTGAAAATCCAAAAATTTACTTTGAAAACAATGTCGGGCAGACGCTTCGATTGCTTGATGTTTTGATTGAAAATAATATCAAAAAATTTGTTTTTTCTTCGACCTGCGCGACTTACGGCGAACCGCAAAAAGTCCCGATTGACGAAACGCATCCGCAAAATCCGACCAATCCATACGGCTGGTCGAAATTTATGGTTGAGAGAGTTTTGGAAAGCTACGACGCAGCTTACGGCTTGAAATTTGTCGCTTTGCGTTATTTCAATGCCTGCGGCGCGAGTGGTAAAGGCGGAGAGGATCACGACCCCGAAACGCATCTGATTCCGCTCGTCCTTTTTGCCGCGCAGGGCAAACTTCCCTCTATTTCTATTTTCGGCGACGATTATCCAACGCCGGACGGCACGGCGATTCGAGATTATATTCACATCTCGGATTTGAGCCGGGCGCATCTTCTCGCGCTTGAACATTTGCGGCAAAACAAAAATTCCGAATTTATAAATTTGGGCAACGGGCAAGGTTTTTCGGTCAAAGAAGTTATCGAAACGGCGCGGAAAGTTACCGGCAAAAACATTGAAGCGAAAATTGCTCCGAGACGGGCGGGCGACCCGTCGCGGCTGGTTGCCGACGCGAAAAAAGCACGCGAAATTTTGGGCTGGAAACCGCAGTTTTCCGATATTGAGTCAATTATTGAAAGCGCGTGGGCGTGGCATTCGGCAAATCCGAACGGTTACGAATAATTTACTAACCGCGAAACACGCCAAATACACGAAAAATTAAAAATAGTATTTTTAGCGGTTTTCGCGGCTTTCGCGGTTAAATCTCTTTTTTAAACTTCGCTTAAAACGATAATTTCCGCGCGGCGTTTGGCATCGTCCAAAAACTTTTCGATGTCGCTAGCAACTTTTTCCTTTGTCAAAAATTCGTTGATTTCCGCCCGTTTTTCGTCCAGCGTCGGTGTCAGAAGTACCGAATTCCTGCGTCGAAATTCAGGCTTATAAACTTCATTGTAATACTTTTCTTCGTCTTTCGGCGTGATGATGACAAACGATTTAAAGCGAAAATTCACGTATTTATCTATCGCTACTCTCTGCGTCATTATCCGCTGGAAATTTTCATCGGCAATCGAATCAAAACCGACGATATTTAATCGTTTTATAAATTCGGCGGTTGACGGAAACTGCGCCAAAACGCGCTTGATTTCCGCATCAATTTCCGCTTGAGTCGGAGCGGCACGCGGCACTCTTTGTGCTTCGAGTGCAAATAAACGCTGGTTAATCAGAAGCTGCAAGGCGCGGTTGAGGTCTTCTGAAGTCGGCGGAGTAAGCGGAACATCTGAAACTAAAGCAAGTTGCCATAGCAAATCCGAATAAGTGATAAGTTCGGGAACACCAACGCCGTCGCCAACCGTCGCTACCGTTTTGTCAACTACTTCCTGCGCTTGTATTCGAGTCGAAAACAGAACACAAATTAAAGCAATAAGGCTGAGGCAACCAAAAAACTTTCTAAATTGAGATTTTTTTCCTTTCATATAGCTTTTTGATTTTTGAACGAAATAAAGAAACTGTCAAATATACTTATCAAAAGTCATTGTTAAAAATTGTTGACAAAATGTTAAAAATCTTCTTTAATTAGAAAGGAAGTGTTTCAACTTCTCATTTCTAAATTCCGACAACCTCTCAGATGAAAATTTTCTACTAAAGTTTGTCAAACTGTAATTAAACCCAAAATGTTAGCTCCGAAACGAATCAAACGCCAACCGGAAGCGTATTCTCCATTAAGGAAAAATACGGAATCGGTAAGCGGATTAAAATTTATTACCGAACTCGGACGAAGTTTGCTTTTCACAGTGCATCCGAAAAAGGTTGCGCTGCGCGTAGCCGAATCTGTCCGCCAAATAACCGAAGCGGAACTTTGCGCGGTAGTTGTCGAACTCGAACATATTGGCTTGGTCAGCGGCGCGTTTGCTTCGGGAACAGATGAAACTCCGCAAAATTTTCTCAACAAAGACAGATTTAAACAATGGCTGAATTTCCTGCCGCCGCAAGTTTCGTTTTGGACGGAAAACGAGAAAGAATTTTTACTCAAAGGCGAAACTCACGGATTTGAATACATTTCCCCTTTACATATTAACGGCGAAGTAAAAGGTGCGTTAATAATCGGCTTCGGCGAAAGAGGTGATTGCACGGAATCGGCGCAGCGATTGGTTGACGCGGCTACACAGATGACGGCAATGAGCATCAATCTGACGACGCATTACGAATCAGCGATAAACACTTCGATAAATCAAGCAAAAGAAGAACACCGCCGTTTTACCGAAGCGGTTTTAGACACTTTGCCTGTTTCTTTGTATGTCATTGACCGCGATTATCGCATTGTAACCTGGAATCGGCATCGTGAAATCGGCGTTCAGGGAATTCCGCGCGATTCGGTCATCGGGCGTAATGTATTTGAGGTTTTAGCCAAATATCCGCAGGGCAGATTGCGGCAGGAATTTGAACGGGCGTTTGGCACCGGCAGAATCGAACGCATCGAACAACGCACGACTGACGACAACGGTTCGACCAAACATTGGATGGTCAGCAAAATTCCGATGCGCGACAAAGATACGAATGAAATAACGCACGTTATTACGGTCGGCGAAGATGTAACGATGCGCGTCGAAGCGATTCACGCCGCCGGACGCGCCGAAAAACTCGCCGCTATCGGCAGACTCGCGGCAGGCGTGGTTCACGAAATAAACAATCCGCTTGCAACAATTTCCGCTTGTTCCGAATCGTTGGAAGCAAGGGTTTCCGAAGGCGTTTTCGGTGAATCGGAAGAGGTTGAAAATTTACAGGAATATCTCGGCTTAATCAGAAGCGAAGCCTTTCGCTGCAAATCAATCACCAATGGTTTATTGGATTTCAGTCGCGGACGAACCGGAAATCGTTTTCCGATGGAGATTTCCGAAGTCTTAAAATCTTCCGCCAGACTCGTCGCGCACCAAAAACGCGGCGAAAATATCGAAATCAAACTTGAAATCGAAGAAAATTTGCTGCTTATTGAAGCGGACGAAGGACAAATTCAACAAGCGATTATTGCGCTTGCCACCAACGCTATTGATGCAATGCCGACAGGCGGAACGCTCACTTTTCGCGCATTTTCAAAAAATAATCGCGTTGTCATCGAAGTCCAGGACACCGGAATCGGCATTGCTCCCGAAGAAGTGTCGAAAATTTTTGAGCCGTTTTATACCACCAAAGAAGTCGGCAAAGGAACAGGACTCGGTTTGTCCGTCTGCTACGGCATTATCACCGAACACGGCGGGCGAGTCAGTGTGCGTTCAAATATCGGTGTTGGGACAACTTTCTCGATTTTTCTTCCTCTCAAGTCTTGAAAGTCTAGGAAGTCTAGGAAGTCAAAAGAATATAAGAAGTTATGAGCATAAAGAAACTTAACAAAAACTTTCTAAACTTTTAGCATTACCAAAATTTCCCAGCTTTCAAAACTTCCTAGACTTCCTAGACTTCCTAGACTTTCAAGACTTCCTAGACTTCCTAGACTTCCTAGACTTCCTAGACTAAAAAATTATGGCAAAACTCCTTGTAGTAGATGACGAAAACAATTTGCGAATGGTCGTGCAGAAAGAAATGAGCCGCCAGGGACACGAAGTTGAAACGGCTTCGGACGGCGAAGCGGCTTGGGAACTGCTCGAACAACAGGATTTTGATGTCTTGTTGTGCGATATAAATATGCCGCGTCTGAATGGCATTGAACTATTTCGCCGCTTGCGCGAAAAAAGCCAAAACCCGCCCGAAGTTATTATGCTGACCGGACAAGCGACGGTTGAATCCGCTATCGAAGCGATGAAACTCGGTGCATATGATTACCTGACCAAGCCTTACCGCTTCACCGAACTTTCCGCGCTCGTTATGCAAGCCGCCGAAAAGCAAAAACTCAAGATTGACAATCAACGCCTTCGCGCCCAAATTGAACGCTCGCATCAAAATATGCCGGAGATTGTCGCCGAATCGCCGCAGATGAAGGAAGTTCTGCGGCTTGTCCAACGGGTTGCGCCGTCCGACACTTCAGTTTTAATAACGGGCGAATCCGGCACGGGAAAAGAACTTATCGCGCAAGCCTTGCACCGTTTAAGTCGCCGAAACGACAAAACTTTTATTGATTTAAATTGCGCGGCTTTGCAGGATTCTCTGCTCGAAAGCGAACTTTTCGGCTACGAAGCCGGCGCGTTTTCCGGCGCGAGAAACCGGAAGCTCGGACTTTTTGAAATCGCCGACGGCGGCACTATATTTCTCGACGAAGTGATGGAAATGCCTTCCCCGCTTCAATCGAAATTACTCCGCGCTCTGGAAACCAGAACCTTTTTCCGCGTCGGCGGCGTGAAAAAGGTCGAAGT
>JBPCPU010000029.1:0-17473 GCA_050998795.1 Pyrinomonadaceae bacterium | reverse complement strand
CTCTGAAAGTTTCCGAAGAAAATCTGGGTGTTCCCGCGCACATCAACAGCTTTGTTCTGACTGTCGGCGCAACCGCGAATCAAAACGGAACGGCACTCTACGAAGGCATCACGGTTTTATTTCTGGCGCAATTGGCGGGCGTTGATTTAAGTGCCGGACAGCAATTGATGGTCGTTTATCTGGCAATTCTCGGCGGCATCGGAACGGCAGGCGTGCCGAGCGGCTCGATTCCGTTTATCATCGGAATCCTAGCGATGATTGGAGTCAATCCCGCGCTGATTGCGATTATCCTCGGTGTTGACCGCATCTGGGATATGTGCCGCACGACGCTGAACGTCGTCGGCGATTTGACGGCGGCGACTTTCGTGGCACGGAGCGAAGGTTTTGAACTTTTGCAGACAAAGGAAAATGTTGGAATCGGCTGATGTTTCGGCGTAAAGCAGATTTATTTTGAGTTACGTTTTGAGGCGTAATTTGTTAAAATTATCAAGCATAAAAGCGTAACTTTTAAAAGATTGAGAGATAAAATTATGATGAATGTTCAACCACAACCAAGACGGCTTCGATTCAGCGTTGATGAATACTACAAGATGATTGAACTCGGAATACTCAAAGACTACGAGAAA
The DNA here is from genome assembly GCA_050998795.1 of Pyrinomonadaceae bacterium. GTDB lineage: Bacteria > Acidobacteriota > Blastocatellia > Pyrinomonadales > Pyrinomonadaceae. Next base: position 16,847 of record JBPCPU010000029.1, on the reverse strand, counting down.
GCCGAAATTATCGAAGGAGAGTTAATACAAAAAACGCCGATTGGAGATAAACACGCCGCCGCCGTAAATGCTCTAAACCGGTTTTTCATCAAAAATGTATCAGACGATATTCTGGTAAGCGTTCAAAATCCCGTTCGTTTGTCCGATTATGATGAACCCGAACCTGATATAACTCTGGCGGATTTAACAAAATATGACGGCAAGCGGCATCCGCGTCCTTCAGAAGTTATTTTAATTGTCGAAGTTTCCGATTCGACTTTGAAATATGACCGCGACACGAAACTTTCGCTTTATGCCGAATCCGAAATTCCTGAAGTTTGGATTGTAAATTTGAAAAACGATATTATCGAAGTTCATCAAAAACCAAGCAACGGCATTTATCAACTGGCGAAAATTTTCAAACCCGGCGAAGTTCTGCAATCCGAAGCGTTACCAAACTTAAATCTCGAAGTTGATAAAATTTTAAATTAAAATAGGAGATTTTTATAAAATGTTTCCAATCGGCGACGACAATACCGACCGCATCATTACGCCGTATGTCAATTACGCCTTTATTGCGATTAACATTCTGGTTTTTGTTTTTCTGCAAGGCTTCGGCGGCAATGATGCTTTCAGCTATGCTTTTTCGCTCGTGCCGCAGGAAATCACGAGCGGCATTGATATTACGGGCGTTCAGATTATCCGCGATGCGCTCGGCAACACCGGTCAAGTGCAGCATTATCCGACACCTCTGCCGGTTTATTTCAACTTCCTGAGTTCGATGTTTATGCACGGCGACTTTATGCACATTTTCGGCAATATGTTGTTTTTGTGGATTTTCGGCGACAACATCGAAAATCTCATCGGGCATATTCGCTACGCGGTTTTTTATATTGTCTGCGGATTTGCCGCCGCGCTCGCGCAGGTTGTTTTAACTCCCGATTCGATTATTCCGATGTTGGGAGCGTCCGGCGCGATTTCGGGAGTTCTCGGCGGTTATATGCTTCTGTTTCCGACACGAAAAGTTCGTGCGCTTTTGTTTAATATCTACACAACCGTTCCGGCTTATGTCGCGCTCGGCATCTGGATTGGTTATCAAATTATCACAGGCTATTTAACACCGACGGGAACAGGCGGCGTGGCGTATGCGGCGCATATCGGCGGATTTATCGCCGGTTTGCTGTTAATTAAGGTTTTCGCCATCGGCACTAAATCACAAAAACTATAGAAATTTTATCCAAAATTTGTTTTTCCAAGTCAAAACGCTATCATTGTGAATATGAAAATTTACGATGTCAGCGTTCCAATCTGTGAGCAAACTCCCGTTTATGAAGGCGACCCGCAGGTTGAAATTACCACTACAAATGCAATTGCAAAAGGCGATGCGGCAAATGTTTCAAAACTGTGTTTCGGAGCGCACACGGCGACGCACGTTGACGCACCGAATCATTTTATTGAAGGAACGCGCAAAGTTATTGAACTTCCGCTTGAGGTTTTAATCGGAAATTGCCGCATCGTCGAATTGCCGCAAGACGCACGGGCGATTGAAGTTTCACACGTTGAAAACATTAATCTCGAAGGTGTTGAGCGTGTTTTGTTCAAAACGCGCAATTCCGAATTCTGGAATGATTTAGGTCAAGGTTTCCGCAAGGATTTTACCTACATCGCGCCCGATGCGGCAAAAAAATTAGTCGAATTAGGCGCGAAACTTGTCGGCATTGACTACCTTTCGGTGGAAAAGTTCGGCTCGGAAGATTTCGCCACTCACATCACGCTGCTGAAAAATCAAGTTATTATCATCGAAGGTTTGGATTTACGCAAAGTTTCCGCCGGAGATTATGAATTAATTTGTCTGCCGCTGAAAATCGCCGACGGAACAGGCGACGGCGCACCGGCGCGAACGGTTTTGCGGGAAATAAATTAACAGGCATAGACAAGATTTTTTGATTGAACCGAATAAGTTATTAAAATTAGAAATTACGCAGTTGAAAATAAATTGAATGATTCGAGCAGTATTTCTACCGAAAAGCAGTTAATAGTTAATAGCGAACGACGAATAGCTACGGAGCGCGTCGTTGTTCGCTATTAACTATTGATTATTCGCTGTCAAACAGAGGAATCCGTTCACTGACTTTTTCAACTGCGTAACCTTATAAAAGTAAAAATATAATCGGTTTTTCAATCAAATTTTAAAGGTTGAAACTGAAACTAATTATGCAAAATTCTCTAAACAATCAATCGAAAATTTATCAAGGTGACTGCCGCGAAAAACTCGATATGTTCGATGCCGATATTTTTCAGGCAATTATCGCCGACCCGCCGTATTTTCAGGTTTTACTCGGCGAAGATTGGGATAACCAGTGGCAAACGGAAGAGGATTATTTGAATTGGACGGAAGATTGGATTAGAAAAGCCGGACGCACACTCAAAGACGACGGACTTTTTTTCATCTTCGGGCAATTGGGAAAACGCGAGCATCTGTGGCTTCACGTTTGTTCGCTTGCGACGCGCATTTTGCAGTTTCACGATATGCTGATTTGGGACCGAGCCGTTGGTTACAACGAGCGTTACGATAGTTTTACTCCGTGTTACGAAATGATTTTAGTACTTCGCAAAAGCAGAGATGCAAAACCTTATTTTGACAAAGATGCCGTGCGGACTTCATATGATGACGAAACAATCAAACAATATCTCAAAGATAAACGCTACAAAGACTTGGACGCGCGGGCGAAGCATCTGGAAAAGGGAAAATACGCAACAAACATTTTGCGCGTTCCGAGTTTGAAAGGTTCTTCAAAGGAAAAAGTCGGACATCCTTCACAGAAACCTTTGAAGTTAATCAAAATGCTCGTATTTTCCGCAACGCGCGAAGGCGACAAAGTTCTCGACCCGTTTCTCGGTTCAGGAACGACGGCTGTCGTTTGTCAAAATCTCAACCGCGATTTTGCCGGAATCGAAATCGAACAAAAATATATCGAAATCGCCGAAAGCCGTTTGCAGAAAAAACAAGTGGATTTATTTAACCATCTTCCAACGTCGGCTTAAAACTTCCGTTCGACACAATAATTTCTTCTCAGGCTTTTTGCTTGATTTTGCTTATACGATATTTCTTTCAAAAGTAATTTTCTTATCTAACGGTTGAAATTTAAGTAGTATTTATATTTGCCGAATCGGACGGCGTAAAATTTCACTTACAATAAATGAACCGAAATTCAGAAACAAATTACGATGTTGCCGTCATCGGCGGCGGACACAACGGCTTGACGTGCGCTTGCTATCTCGCCAAAGCCGGATTGAAAGTCGTCGTTTTGGAACGCCGTCACATTGTCGGCGGCGCGGTTTGCACGCAGGACGATTTAATTAAAGGCTACAAAATTGATGTCGGTTCGTCGGCGCATATTATGATTCACCTCACGCCGGTTGTGAAGGATTTGGAACTCGAAAAATTCGGCTTGGTTTATATTGACTGCGACCCATTTGCATTTGCTCCGCTTCAAAATGGTGAAGGCGCGATTTATTTTTGGAAAGACGTTGATAAAACCTGCGAATCAATCGCTAAAATCTCGCCTGAAGACGCAGTGCGCTACAAAAAATTCGTAACCGAATGGGAAAAATTAAACGAAGGCGTTTTCCGGGCATTTTTGAAACCGCCGACAATGTTAAATCTCGGACGGCATTTAATTTTCGGCACAAAATCGAAAAATCCCGCCGATATGGTTCGCAAACTGATGACGAGTTACGGCGCACTCGTCAAACAAACTTTCAAACACGAAGGCTTGCGGGCAGCAATGGCGTGGCTCGCGGCGCAGTCGGGTCCGCCGCCGACAATGACCGCGACGGGCGATTTTCTCGGTTGGCATTCGATGATTCACAAAAGCGGCGTAAAGCGTCCGCGCGGCGGTTCGGGCGCATTGACGCAAGCGATGGCGCGATGCTTGGAACATCACGGCGGCGAAGTTTTATTGAACGCGGAAGTCGAGCGACTCGAAGTAGAAAACAATGAAACAAGAGGAATCGTTTTGCAAAACGGCGAGCGAATCGAGGCAAAACGCATCGTTTCAAACGCGCACGTTCACACGACGTTTCTTAAACTTATCGGCTCGGAAAATCTGCCCGAAGGTTTGGCGGAAAGAATCGAAAATGTGCGAATCGGCAATGGTTTCGGAATGATTTTGCGGTGCGCGGTTTCAGAATTGCCTGATTACACGGCTGCGCCGAACGGCGGAAAACCTTCGGATTGTCATCACGGTTTGCAGCTTCTCTGTCCTTCGATGGATTATCTGGAAAAATCCTACGCCGATTATCTAAACGGCATTCCGTCAAAAAATCCGTCCGCGCTGGCGATGACATTTTCATCGGTTGACTCAACGCTCGCGCCTGCCGGACGACACACGCTTTTTATTTGGGGACAATATTATCCTTACGAACTCGCAAACGACGAGCGTTGGGAAAGCATCCAGGAACGCGAAGCCGATAAGTTAATCGATGTCGTAAATTCCTACGCGCCGAATGTAAAAAACTCCATCATCGAACGCTTTGTTCAATCACCTTTAGATTTAGAACAGCGATTAGGACTCTTGCGCGGCAATGTGATGCACGTCGAGATGGATTTCGACCAGATGTTTATGTTTCGCCCGCTGCCCGAAATGTCCGCCTACAAAACGCCGATCAAAAATCTCTACCTGACCGGCGCGTCAACGCATCCCGGCGGCGGCGTTTTTGGAGCAAGCGGACATAATACGGCGCAAGTTGTTTTGAAAGATGTGAAGGGAAGTTGGTTTTGGTGATTAAACTGTATTAATTTTGAAGATAAATAAAATGACGGCAAAAGGCTTTAAAACTTACTGCCGTCATTTTATTTGCCGGTGATGAATTATCTCTGGGAAGTGCCGTCCAAATACGGAGTTTCAACTTTATAATCTTCCGTTTGCTGCGGCAGTTCGGCTTGCATCGGTCGTTCGGCTTTGGCTTTCTTTGTTTTAGCCGCAGTCGGAGCGTCAATACATCCGCCTTCTTTTGCAGGCTGTTTTATTTCCGGCGACGGCACCGGCTTAGTGCCTGTTTTTTCACTTGTCATCATCGGTGCTTTTTCTCCTCCGGTCTTGAAAATATCTTCCGCTATTTTTAATCCGAGCGGAACTCCGCCGATTTCCAGACCGCCGTTTGTGCTGCTGAAATCGGGATCAATTTCTTTACTTAAATCGGAATTGGACTGCGCCAGAAACGCATCGAAAATCCAATGAACGCCGAGGTAAATACGGCTTCGGGCATTTTCGATAATCATTTTGCCCAAGCCGCCGCTCGACGGTGTATCGCTGCTTTTAAGATTGAAATTGCGAACGTGACGCGGACGCACCGTTCCCAGATTGTCCTGATTCATTCCGTTGAATTCTTCGGAAACAAAGCTCAAACCGTTGAATAAATCATCATCTACGAGATTGCCGCTTTTGATTATTTTCTTTCCGCCAGTAATGACGGTCGTGCCGCTCGCATCCTGTCCTTTACCGTAAAACAGGCGCGTGATGTGAAACGCCGCCGCGCCGAAAGTCGCGTGTCCCGACGGATAAGCCGGAAAATTCGGCGTGAAATTTTTCATCGTCGGGTTATTCGTATTCGGCGCGCCGAGCGGCAGCCAGAAAGGATCGGCATCGTCATTCAGATCGTTTTTTCCGTTCATCGTTTTCGGTCCGAAAGACGTATCGTGTTCACGGATGCCGAGAACGGGTCGCCAGAAATCGTGACAATATTTTTGTTCCCAAGCCAGGATTCCGGCATCGCCCATCGCCGCGTTGACAAAGGCGAAAAGTCGGGCGTTGTCGCCTTCGTTATTGACGCGCGGCGTAGCCTCTCCGGGTCTCGGAATTTTCACGTTCAACGCCACCTGTCGAATGATTTGATTGTATAAACGCGGCGGTGTTCCCAAACGGTTCGCGCCGTCGTAAGCCCAAAAAACGCCAATGACGGATTCGTCGGCATCGCGCCGCTTATTAAAAAGACCGGTCGGCAATGTTCCCGTCAGTTCGGGTTTGATGCCTTTCGCCCGCACCTGTTTCAAAGCCAATATGTATTTTTTGTCAAAAGGACTCGCGCCGACACTGCCGTCACTGCGCGGCGGCGTTTTTAATTTGTAGCGTTCGGATACGGCAAAAACCTTTGACTGAAAACCGTAAAAAGGAGCGTGAAAACCCTGTTTCGGATTGTCCGGGTCGGCACGGTGGCGGTAACGATCCATCGAAGCCGAATAGCCGTCAGCACCGACACCGGGATCATTTTTACGATATTCCCAAAGCGCGTTCGCTACTTCCACGCCGAAGTTAAAGCTCGCCGTCCAAGCCGCCGGATTCGACAGATTAGGCTCGAAAAATAAAGCGTTTGAATCGAAAAACGGCTTCTGTGTCGCATACAGTTTTAATAAACTTTGATACGCCGCACCCGCGACCGCATTTGCCAATGCCGCGTCCAATTGCGCTGGCGGCGGTGGCGGCGGCGGCGGCGGAACGGTTGCCGGTGCCGCCAAATAACGCGGAAAACCCGCGTCGTTTTTAATTGCGGCGTATGCGTCATACATCGCCAGATGGACGATTGCCAAAGCTCTCGATGAAAGAGTCGGACCTTGTTGTTCGGCTTTTGCCGGATCGGTAAAACTAACGCGGTTGGCTTCGAGCGCAACCGCGTTCCAAAACAGAATAGAATCCATCATATACTTTGTCTCCTTGTAATTTAAATTTCGTTTGAAGACAAATTAATGCCTCAAAATCCAGCGGATATTTTTGCCTTCACTTGTATATGACTTTTTCAGGCAAAAAATTACAAGAAAATTTAAGATAATAAAAAAAATTCACGCAGACTTATAAATGAAGAAGTTTCCTTGCGACAACGTGATGTACGTTTGAACCGGATTTCGACCGGATGTTTCTGTTTCGACCTCTGCCGGAAATGAGCGCGTATAAAACGCCGATAAAAAATCTTTACTTAACGGGTGCATCAACGCATCCCGGCGGCGGCGTGTTTGCCGCGTCAGGTTACAATACGGCGCAGGTTGTTTTAAAAGATGTAAAAGGAAAATGGTTTTGAGAACTATAATACGGAAACAAGTAAGGTTGGTGCGGACACGATTTATTTGAAAGATAGTTAAAAGTCGAGAGTTTAGCGCGTCCGCCGTGCGCCCGAACTCTCGCATTATAAATTCATCACTGTCAACTAATTTTCAAAAAAAGTTTAACTACACCAACCTTAAACCGCCGTTATTGCTGCGATTTTTGATAGTTTGGAAAAGCACCCTTCGTAATTTTACGCAAAGGTGTCTTTTGAACTTCAGACAAGGTTACTTCAACCGCCTTTTCAAGTTGAATATCGTGTCCCTGCCGCCACAATTTCGGGTCGAGGTCAACCTCGACATCAGGCGCAACGCCTTTGTTTTCAATGTCGAGTTCGCCTTGCGCGTTTCGGAAAGCGACACGCGGCGCGGTTACGCTTCCGCCGTCAATCAAAACCGGATAATTGTAGATACCGACGAGTCCGCCCCAGGTGCGCTTGCCGACGAGCGTTCCGACTTTTGCTTGTTTAAAGAGCCACGGCATCAAATCGCCGCCCGAACCGGCGTATTCGTTGACAATCATCGTTTTTGGTCCGTAAATTGAACTGACCGGCGTGGTGAAATCTTCACCTTCGCGCGTTGACCAGTAATTCATTAGCGGTCGTCGCATATAATCAATGATGTAATCAGCCGCGCTGCCGCCGCCGTTAAAGCGTTCGTCAATGACCGCGCCTTCTTTGTCAATCTGGGCGAAATAATAACGATTGAAATTCGTATAACCCGCGCCGCCCGTATTCGGCAGATAAATATACGCGAGTTTGTTGCCGCTCAGTTCGGAAACCTTCCGACGATTGCCTTCAATCCAAGCCAGATTTCTCAAACCGTTTTCGCTTGCCACCGGAACTACCGTTACTTCCCGCGCATTTTTTCCGTCCGCATTCGCGCTGACTTTTATGATAATTTGTCTTCCGGCAGTTTGCTGAAAGAAGGAATAGATATTGTCGGACGCTTTCACTTCACGACCGTTGACCGCTATCAGATATTCGCCTTCTTTGACGTTCACGCCCGGCTGTGTCAACGGCGCGAATAATCCCGGATTCCAATTTTCGCCGTCGTAAATTTTGGCAAAACGATAACGCCCGTTTTTGATTGTATAATCCGCGCCGAGCAATCCGCCCGAATAGCGCGTCGGCTGCGGTGAATCGCCGCCGCCCGAATTGTGATGTCCGACGGTCATATTGCCGAGCATTTCCTGGAAAAGATAATTTAAATCGGCGCGGCTGGCGAGATTATCCAGATAAGGTCTGTATTTTTCTTCCGCCGCTTTGATATTCAAACCGTGAAAATTCGGGTCATAGAAAAAATCGCGCTGAATACGCCAAACTTCGTGATACATTTGCTTCCATTCGGCTCGCGGGTCAACTAAAACTTCCATATCGCCGACATTCAGAACGCCTTCGCCGGGTTTCATCGGCGTAACGGTTGACGCGATTGTGTAGCGACCGGGCGATTGTCCGAACAGCATTTTTTCGCCGTTGGCGGAAACATCGAACTGAGTTACGCCGTCAAGAATTTTTTCGGCTTTACGTTTGTCCATATCGAAACGATGAACCGCCGCACCGGTTTGCGGCGTCGCCGACGTTCCCGAAGTCGGGACGTTTTCGAGCAGAAAAAATGTTCCCGCTTTGCCCGTGACGAGTCCTCGGTAATCACGCGCCGGAAGCGGCAGCGCGACGATGCGCTGTTTGATATTTTCCAAATCAATCGTAACTGCAACGGGTTCGGGTTTCGCGCCCGGCGTTTTTGGCGTTTCCGGTTTCTGTTCCTGGATTTTCTCTTCGTCGCTTTCGGGCGAAAGAGGCGACGGGTCGGTATTTTTCAAAACAACCGCATAGACGCTGCGCGTCGTTTGAAACGAATAACTCGACATATCGAGCCAGCCGGTTGTCGGACCATTATCCGTGCTGGCTGTAAAATAAAGATATTTTCCGTTTTTATCAAAAGCGGCGTAACGCGCGTCGCTCAAGCCGTCCGTAATCGGCGTTGCTTTATTTGTATCGAGCGAATAGACGTGAACGACACCGAGACGATTTCTCAACTGTTTCGTATAGACAATCCAACGGCTATCGGGCGACCAATCCGGGTCAAGCACGGGAAACGGATTTTCGTATGTGTTTGTGTCAACTTTAACCGTCCTTCCCTTTTCGATATCGAGATACCAGATGTTTAAGCGTTTGTCCGACAGCAAAATCTTTTTGCTGTCGGGTGAAAATTTCGGTGAATAAAAATAAGAAGGATTGCCGAGACTGATTTTTTTAACTTCGCCCATTCCGGTCTGGTCGCGCAAATGCAAAGCGTATTCGCCGGATTCATCGGAAAAATAAGCAATCCAGCGTCCGTCAGGCGACCAAGCCGGGTCGCGTTCGGCAACGCCCGGCGTGTTCGTTAGATTTCTGGCATTTCCTTTTTCAACCGGAACGCTGATGATTTCGCCGCGTGCTTCAAACACGGCGCGTGCGCCCGCCGGTGAAATTGCGACATTTTGCACTCGCGGCGCGACTTTTTCATAACGCGGACGAACCTGCGGTAAATCTCCGCTTAAGGTGATATTGACTTTATTTGCTTTGCCCGAAGTCGGATTATAAACATTTATCGAGCCGAATTGTTCATAGACAATCCCGTCCGGTCCAGCCGAAGCCGTCTTTAAATCAAGTCCGGTATTATTAACTGCTTCCGCGACTTTCTTTGTCTTCGTATCGTAGGAATAAAGCGTGACGTTTTTGCCGCTGCGGTCGGACAGGAAATAAATTTTGTCGCCCATCCAAAGCGGCGTAAAATCATTTGAATTCTGGCGCGGAATTTCTTCGACGCTCGAATCGCTCAAGTTGCCAATCCAAATTTTTGTCGTTCGCCCGCCGCGATACATCTTCCATTGGGCAAACGCCGCCCCGAGCGGCATATAGGCAATATGCGAACCGTCGGGAGAAAATGACGCGATGCCGCCCGCCATCGGAAACGGCAGTTCCGTCGGCAAGCCTTCGCCGCTGACGGGCATTGTATACATTTTTGGCAGAGGCATTCCCGTTCCGCGCGTCGAAAGAAAGACGACGGATTTTCCGTCCGGCGTCCAGCCGATAACCGAATCATTGCCCGGATGATATGTAATCCGGCGCGGTTCGCCGCCGCCCGCCGGAATCACAAAAGCATCAACATTGCCGTCATATTCGCCTGTAAAAGCAATCCGGTTTCCGTCGGGCGAAAACATCGGATTTGATTCGCTGCCCGTGCCGCTCGTCAAGCGTTCGGCTGCACCGCCGCTGCGCTCGACTTTCCATAAATCACCCGCGAAGACAAAAACAATTTCAGTTTTGTTCATCGTCGGCTGCCGAAATAACATCGGCTTATCACTCTGTGCGTAAGACGAAACGCAAACGGCGAATAAAATTAACACATTTAAGATGACTTTTTTCATTTCGATTTTTCTCCGGTAAATTTTTCTCGAGTTGATAAAAAATTTCTGATGGCTGAAGCACGCCGGTTATTTGCGCTCCCGGCAAATGACGGTTGCCCTAATCATTTTATTTCTGTAATAGTTAGATAAGCAGGATGCTTATATTTTTTCGGCAGATTGATTATACTCTCAAAAACAGCAGTTTTGACTGCTTTTTCGAGATATGAGATTGATTCTCATCCTCAATCCACAATATCAGACTTAATCTCAATTTTCGGCACTCACCGAAGTATTTGTTATTGCTCGGAACTTATACGTATAAATTTAATTAAAGTTTTACGCAAGGAAAAATATGCAGACAAGAAATAATTAGGTTTTCAAATCAAGGCAGAGAATTGATTTTAGAAGCCGACACAGTCGAAAATAAATTGAATGGATTCAAGGCAGTATTTCCACCGCAAAAACAGTGAATAGTTAATAGTCAACAGCAAATAGCTGCGGAGCGCGTCGTTGTTCGTTATTAACTATCAACTATTGGCTGCCAAACAGAGAGAAATCCGTTCACCACTTTTTTAACTGCGTAACTTCTATGATTTGTTGAAAAAATAAATTTTGAATAATAAAATGAAAATAGCTCTAATCGGTTATGGCGCGATGGGTAGACTCATCGAAACTTTGGCGAACGACGCAGGCGATGAAATTGCCGCAATTATTGACGAAAAAGATGCGGATTTGTCAGTGGAAGATTTAGCCGAAAAGTTGAAGATTGCAGATGCGGCGATTGATTTTTCGGTTGCCGAAGCCGTCAAGCGAAACGTCGAAGCGTGTCTTCTGGCAAATGTTCCGCTGGTCGAAGGCACGACAGGCTGGAATGGCGAAAAAGAAAACATCAAAAAATTAGTTGGAGAAAAACAAGGCGCGTTTGTTTTCGGCGCGAATTTTAGCGTCGGCGTGAATCTGTTTTACCGAATCACGGATTTTGCATCGGAACTGTTCTCGAAGTTTGACGATTACGAAGCGTTTATCGAAGAACGCCACCATTCGCGCAAAAAGGACGCGCCGAGCGGCACGGCTTTGAAACTGAAAGACATTGTTGCCAAACATATCACAAAAGATTTTTCGGTTTCCTCGACTCGCGCGGGAAACATTCCGGGAACGCATATCGTCGGTTTTGACGGAAACGCCGACACAATTCTATTGGAACATTCGGCGCGTTCACGCGAAGGTTTCGCTTCGGGCGCGTTGGTCGCGGCACGTTGGATTGTCGGCAAAAAAGGCTTTTGGGAATTTACGGAAGTGATGGATGAGATTTTAGAAGTGGAAAAAGCTGCGTAATCAAAGTTTTATAAATTGTCATTTATGAATGCTTCACCGACCAAAAGACTTGCCCAACTCGATTTTCTCCGCGCCGCCGCCATCTTTTTAGTCATCGGCAATCATTCGGCGATTTGTCCGCCGGACGCGAACTCTTTGCTTAACAAAATTACGAGCGTTTGGTATCGCGGCGGTTGGACGGGCGTTGATTTGTTTTTTGTTCTGAGCGGTTTTTTGATTGCCGGTTTGCTCTTTAACGAATACAAAAAGCGCGGCGATATTGATATTAAAAGATTTCTCATCCGGCGCGGTTTCAAGATTTATCCGGCGTTTTGGTTTATGATTTTGACGACTTTGGCAGTTACTATTTTCAGCGGCGAAACGATTTATCGCGGCGGTTTTTTGAGCGAGTTATTATTTATTCAGAATTATCATTCGGGCATTTGGGAGCACACCTGGTCGCTCGCGGTTGAGGAACATTTTTATATTTTTCTGAGTCTGCTGTTTTTTGTTTTTCTGTTTCTCGGCAGAAATTCGCATAAAAATTCGTTTGATTTTATCCCGAAAATTTTCGCTTTTGTTGCAGTTGTCTGTCTTGCATTGCGGTTTGTTACGAATATTTATCTTGGATTTAGTTACGAAACGAATATCGAACAAACTCACTTGCGGATTGATTCGCTTTTTTTCGGCGTTTTTCTCTCGTATCTCTGGAATTTTCGCGGATTATCCGACAGCAGATTTCTAAACAAAAATAAATTTTTCATCGGTTTGGTTGGAGTTTGCTGTTTCGTTCCGGCTTTTGTTTTTGAACTTAACGAAACTTTCTGGCTCGAAACAATCGGGCTGACAATGCTCTATCTCGGCGGCGGATTCTTACTGCTCGCGCTGCTCAAAAGCGATTTCGGCGACAGCAAATTTTTGCGGACGTTCGCTGAAATCGGGAAATATTCGTATTCAATTTATCTGTGGAATCTGCCGACGCATTTCTGGCTTGCCAAATTTACCAATCTCGCCGCCGAAAACTGGTTTCTCTACGCCTTTTTATATTGGTCGGGAACGCTCGTTTTAGGCATCGGCACGGCAAAATTGATTGAATATCCGGTTCTCCGTTTGCGCGATAAACTCTTTCCTTCCAATATAAGCGCATTAAAACCTGTCTGAAATTTTTCTCTTCGCATACGACAAATTAAAATCCATTCTTAACTGTGTTAATCTGTGATTATTTTCGCGTGTTTTGCGGACAAATAATTTCGGGTGAAAATTTATGACGATGAAAACTGAATGGATGCGCGGCTGCGGCACGGCTTTGGTTACGCCGTTTCACAAAGACGGTTCGATTGACGACGAATGTTTTAAAAAACTTGTCGAACGGCAGATAAAAAACGGCGTGAAAATTCTGATTCCGTGCGGCACGACGGGCGAAGCAGTTACGATGTCGGAAGAAGAAAAAATTCACGTTATCCGAATGACGATTGAAGTCGCGCATAAATTAGGCGGAAAAGTCATCGCCGGAACGGGCAGCAACAACACGGCGGCGACGATTAATTTTACGCGAAAAGTGCGCGAACTCGGCGCAGATGCCGCGCTCATCGTTGCGCCGTATTACAACAAACCGACGCAGGAAGGAATGCTCGCGCATTTCGGCGAGATTGCGAAATCGGTCAAAAAATTCCCGATTATGCTGTATAACGTGCCTTCGCGGACGGCTTCAAATATCTCTGCCGAAACAACTCTGCGATTAGCCGAAGCGTTTGAAAACATCGCGGCGACCAAAGAAGCGTCAGGTAATTTTCCGCAGATTATGGAAATCATTGCGAAACGTCCGAAAAACTTTAAAGTCTTTTCCGGCGATGATGCGACGACTCTGCCTTTAATCAGCGTCGGCGCGGACGGGCTTATTTCGGTTTGCTCAAACGAGATTCCGAAGGAAACTTCCGCGATGGTCAAAAAAGCACTCGATGGCGCGTGGACTTCGGCGCGAAAAATTCATTACAAAATTCTGCCGCTGATGGAAGCAAATTTCACGGAAGCGAGTCCTGCGCCGTGCAAATTTGTGATGCAGGAAATGAATTTATTAGAAGAAAATCTGCGCTTGCCGCTTGTGCCTGTAACCGAGCCGACGCGCAAGAAATTGCGCGAGATTTTGAAAGAATTGCAAAAATAAAATTATGAAAAAATTACTTTCCGTTTTTCTTATGTTGCCGCTTTTTGCTTTATCTACGGGGGCGCAAACCAAACCGCGAGCGCGTGATTTGGGTATTCCATTTGAAGGCACAACCGGACAGTTCAATGCGATAACAGACGTGAAAGGTATTGAAGTCGGTTACACGACCCTGATTTCCGGCGACGGAAAAACGGCGATTCGCACGGGTGTAACGGCGATTCTGCCGCAGGGAAAGAATTTCAAAGGGCGCGTTTTTGCCGCCTGGCACACGCTCAACGGCAACGGCGAAATGACCGGCACAACCTGGGTTGAAGAATCGGGTGGTTTGGGAACGCCTGTTTTGATTACCAATACGCACAGCGTCGGCGTTGTCCGCGACGCTGTTATCGAATGGGCGGCAAAACGCGGCACGAGCGAAGGTTATTCGGGTGATTTCAGTTTGCCGGTGGTTGCCGAAACGTGGGACGGTTTTCTCAATGACATTAACGGTTTTCACGTCCGAAAGGAAAATGTTTTTCAGGCGTTGGATTCAGCGAAAACAGGCGCGATTGCCGAAGGCAATGTCGGCGGCGGAACGGGAATGATAGCGCACGGTTTTAAAGGCGGAACGGGAACGGCTTCCCGCGTTCTCGACGTGAAAGACGGCGGTTATAAAATCGGCGTTCTGGTGCAGGCAAATTACGGTTCGCGCCAGCTTTTCACGGTTGCCGGAGTTCCCGTCGGCAAAGAAATAACCGACTTACTGCCGACGACCGGCAAAACCTCTCAAGACACCGGCTCGATAATCGTCGTCGTCGCAACGGACGCGCCGCTGCTCCCGCATCAATTAAAACGGCTTGTCAAACGAGTTTCGCTCGGTGTCGGGTTGATGGGCGGCAGAGGCGGAAATTCATCGGGCGATATTTTTATCGCGTTTTCGACGGCAAACGCGGTGGAAGTCAGCAAAGACGCGGAACTATCACGGATTGAAATGCTGCCAAACGAAAAAATCAATCCATTGTTTGTCGCCACAACCCAGGCGACTGAAGAAGCCATTGTCAATGCGATGGTCGCGGCGGAAACGATCAAGGGATTTAACGGCAACACGGTTTTTGCTTTGCCGCACGATAGATTGAAAGAGGTTTTGAAAAAGTATAATCGTCTGCAAGAACCAAAAAAATAATGAACCTACAAGAAAAAATCGAGCATTTATTTACAAAATCAGAATTTGACGCGCCAGACCACGAGGTTTTTAACGAATTCAAAACAGAGTTGCGCGAAGGTAGAATTCGTTCAGCCGAAAAGGATAAAAACGGGAATTGGAACGCCAATGCTTGGGTGAAACAGGGGATTTTGCTCGGTTTTAAGATGGGCAAAATGATTGAAATGTCGAAAAAAACGGAAACTTTTCAATTTTTCGACAAGGAAACTTTTCCGCTTCGTCCGATGTCTTTAGAAGATAAGGTGAGAATTGTTCCGGGCGGTTCGACAATCCGTGACGGAACTTATGTTGCGCCAAACGTCGTTTTGATGCCGCCGTGTTACGTTAATGTCGGCGCGTTTGTTGACGAAGGCACGATGATTGATTCACACGCGCTTGTCGGCAGTTGCGCTCAAATCGGCAAGCGCGTTCATCTTTCGGCGGCGGCGCAAATCGGCGGAGTGCTTGAACCTGTCGGCGCAGTTCCCGTCATTATTGAAGATGACGTTCTTGTCGGCGGCAACACGGGCATTTACGAAGGCACGATTGTGCGCGAAAAAGCCGTGCTTGCTTCGGGCGTGATTTTGACGCGCTCGACTCCGGTTTTCGATTTGGTGCGAGGTAAGATTTACAAATCCGATGGTGAAAAGCCTTTGGAAATTCCGGCAGGCGCAGTCGTCGTGCAAGGTTCGCGTCAGATTACAAGCGGTTTCGGCAAAGAAAACGGTTTATCAATCTACGCTCCCGTTATCGTCAAATACCGCGACGAGAAAACCGATGCTTCGACGAAGTTGGAAGATTATTTGAGATAATCGGAAACGGTGAAAACCAGATGTTGGAAGGATTTAAAATCATTGGTAAAATTGAGCAAATTGAAATTATCGCCGTTGGAAATTCAATCCGAATTTTGCCATTTTTGAATAAACAATTCGGCAAAGGGCGTTGGCGGAAATTAAAAGGCGCGGCGACGGTCGAAAGAATTTCAAACGGTCGCATTAGGCTTGCGGAAATTCATTGGTATGAAGCGCACGGCATCGGCAAAAGGAACGGTAAAATAAAGCGTTGGCTTGATTGATTATGAATACGAAATTTGCGGTTTGTTTAGAAAATAAAGGCTTTGAGGCATCGCTCGAAGTTGGTAAATTATATGAAGTCGTCACGGATACGGAAGCCGAAAATGACGATATGATTCGCGTGATTGACGAGGACGGCGAAGATTATTTATTTGAAGCGAAGATTTTTTATCCGCTTGTTTTACCAACTGATTTGGCGGTTGCTTTGCACCAAAGAGTTTAAAAAATACCGTGTAAGCGACTGCTAAATTTTCTACAAAATGTTTTTGCAAACACAATTTACTTTGACCATTCATCCGAAATCGTCACGTCAACTTTGACCGGAACTTTTTTGATATATTCTTCGCCCGCCGCGCACATTGCTTTATTTAATTTCTCGGCAATTTGCCCGGCTTCGCCCGCGTCGGCTTCGACAATAATTTCATCGTGAACAATGTTGACGAGCTTGGCGGAAGTTCCGCGAATTTCGTCGTGTAAAAGTCGCAACGCACGCTTTAAAACGTCGGCGGATGTTCCCTGAATCGGCATATTTTTGCCGTTTCTTTGCGCTAAAGAAACTGCCTGGCGGTCGTCTTCGTCAAAGCGAAAGCGCGACATTCTGCCCGAAGCCGTCCGCGCCACCCGGTTAGTAATAACTTTTCGCGCCGCAT
>JBPCPU010000263.1:0-5512 GCA_050998795.1 Pyrinomonadaceae bacterium | reverse complement strand
CGTCGCCGTTAAAATCGAACATCACACCGTTTGCCGCATCAGTCAAGGCAAAACCGTTGCCTGAGATGTCAATCAGAATTGGAGTCCAAAAACAACAAGCATCAACATTGTCCGGTGTAATATCTCTAAAAACATCATTTTCGGGGCGGAATGAGCCTGAACAATATGGGTCGCATTCCCAATGTCCGTCATCGCCGCCCGGATCTGGCGTTGGAGTCGGAGTTGGCGAAGGCGATGGTGTCGGACTTGGAGTTGGTGTCGGAGTTGGTGTCGGCGCACCCGAACAACACATATTTGGCGGATAATCAAAATAACCTATCGGACAACCATCTGGAGGTTTGGGAATTGGAAAGGGGCAAACAACCACTGGCGGCGGCGTTGGTGTTGGTGTTGGTGGACAGTAAACTGTCCGTAAAGCTGCATTATCACAACTTGTTATCACGCTTCTTGCACTTGCAAAACCATACATTACTGTACTTCCAACAGTACAATTATCAGCATTTGCAAAGGAAAAAGTATGTCCTATTTCATGCCTCATTAGTCCCCTAATATAAGCAGGTAGATATTCTGCTCTACCAAACCTTATATTTTTAAGAAGAATTGTTCTAGCATATCCAGCACTATTTGTATATGTGATTCCGGCAGGGTATCCATTTCCTGAGTCATCTTGGTAACCTACCCAATAATTACCTGCAAGAAGAATTGGAGCGTTGCCAACTTGAAAACCACTAAATGTAACATACGAGCAATTTAATATTTTGTTGTCATTCCAAGCCTCAAAAGCATCTTCTATAGCTTGTCGCTCAATTTCTGTAAAATCACCACTAATTGTAACTGTTACATTACTTCCCGATGACCATTTAACACTAGTAGCCTCGAACGGCGGGTCGCAACAAGTTGATTGAGCATAAACTAATGTTTGTGAAGCACCAATATATTTATACCAAACAAATAAAAGGATAATCACGAATGTTATCGCTGAAAATACAAGATGAAATTTTCTCATAATATCCTCCTCTTATTTTGGCAAATTATTAATTGAGTTATTTATAACATCCTGTAAATTATTTAATAAAACGGTTTCCTTTTTCCCTTTATAAAGGGTTGCAATCGGGTGTGTTCCTCCGCCTGGTTCATCAAGCGGAAAGACGTTTCCTTCTCTTAATTCATATGCAGTTAAAAGATAAAAGTCTCGCTTCTGATAACCCAAAAGTGGAAATTCGTGTGTCAAAAAAAGCACGTATCTATGATTAACCTTTGGCATTCGTTGTCCAGAAACAAAGTAAAAAGTTTCGTAACCTGATAGAAAACGAACTATTCCACCTTCACGCTCTACATTTATGTATTTGTCTTCTTCAAAATCCTTTTTTTTATTGTTCTTTAAAACTTTTTCAACTTCTATCTTAAATTCAGAGTAAACGGAAGTTTTATTATCAGACAAATACGCTTGTGCTTGAACTATTTTACCAATTAACACAAGGTTACTTTTCTCTACTGGTAAGGGTGGCAAATCTATCGCCCAATTCAAATAAGAAACAACTACGTCATTTTTATTAACATTCGGGTTTAATACTTCTACTAATACTTTGTTGTATTTTTCACTTTTCCCTTTTCTGACAGCATCCATACTAATTTCGCTTGAATATTCAACAGAAGGGTAGTCGGCTCGAATATCAGGTGTTGTATTTTCTAATTGTTTGGATTTTAATTTTGTATCAGAGGTTTCTTTAGAAGTTTGACCTTGTAACACGAGTATGAAAGGCAAACTCAAAATAATAAATAATAAGATAATTAGTAATGGTGTTTTTCTATTATCCAGCATAAAATCTCCTCTATATTTTCCAATCCTATACTTTTCCAAAATTGAAAAGGATAAATTTATTTAACAAGTCAATCCGCAAATTCCTAATTTTTGTCTTTGGATAGATGTAATATCACAGAAAAAATAAAATAGCAAGGTTTTCGGGAAAAGTTTCAATTAAAAAAATTTGTTGACGCAAGTGTTTGGGAAAGGCTAAAATCAGAGTCGGACAGTTTGCATTTTCTATTTTCAAGGTTAAAATCCTTCCACCGAAATTAAAGGACTTCCTAATATCTTTTTATGCCGAGTCGAATTGATGATTTATTGCGAATGGCGATGAGCTTCGGCGCGTCGGACTTACATCTCCGCGCGGGTTCTTTTCCCGTTATTCGCGTCAACGGCGAACTGCGTCCGGCGGCGGGCGTGAACCGATTGTCGCAGGACGAAACGCTGGAAATGGCGTTTTCGATGATGTCCAACCGCCAGAAACAGCATTTCAAAGAAGCCTACGAAGTTGACATCGGTTACGGCGTTTCGGGTTTGGGACGTTTTCGCGTCAACATTTTTCAGCAAAGAAATTCAATCGGCATCGTTGCCCGCGTCATTTCCGATACTATCAAAACTTTCAGCGAACTCGGACTTCCGCCTGTTTTAAGTAAAATCGCCGACGAACAGCGCGGCTTGATTTTGGTTACGGGAACAACCGGCTCGGGAAAATCAACCACGCTTTCGGCAATGATTGACCACATCAATCAAACGCGCAATTCGCACATCGTAACCATCGAAGACCCGATAGAATTTCTGCATAAAGATAAAAAATCCTACATTACGCAGCGCGAAGTTGACGTTGACACGCGCACATTTGCCGAAGCATTGCGCGGTTCTCTGCGACAGGACCCGGACGTGATTCTGGTCGGCGAAATGCGCGACCTGGAGACGATTGAAACCGCATTGGTGGCGGCGGAAACAGGTCATCTTGTTTTTTCAACGCTGCACACTTTGGACGCTTCGGAAACTTTGACGCGCATTCTATCGGCATTTCCGCCGTTCCAGCAAAAATCAATCCGCATTCAACTTGCCGGACTTCTGAAAGCCGTCGTTTCCCAGCGTTTGATGAAATCCGCCAGAGGCAACAGCCGCATTCCCGCCGTCGAAGTTTTGATTTCCACGCCGCTCATCCGCGATTATATTCTGCACGAAGAAAAAACCAACCAAGTGCGCGACGCGATTGCCGCCGGAACTTCGCAATACGGAATGCAGACGTTTGACCAATCGCTGTTTTATCTCTACCAATCCGAACTTATCAGTTTGGAAGAAGCCCTGCGCGGTGCGACCAACCCGGATGAATTTCGTCTGCGGCTTGCCGGAATTCAAAACACGACTAACCAAGCTAAAGAAGAAATGGAAAGAACCAGCAATGTCGGCAATGTGTCGGAACTGATTTCGAGAATGTAAGACGGAAACAATTCAGGTTGGTTTGTCTGTTTTTTCTGAGAAACAGTGTAGAGTGATGAATTTATAATTTATAGTTCACGCGCCAAACTCTTGCATTATAAACTCTCAACTCTTAACTATTTTTCAAACGAATCTTTCAACACCAACCTAAATTGTTTCCGTATAATTTAACCGGATTTTCTAAAAATTTATTTAACGCAAAGGCGCGACAAAGTGGAAAGCGGAAAATATATATTTTGAAATTTTGCATTTTCCGCTTTCCATTTTTCATTTATTGGCTTTGCCTCTCAAATCAACAATTTCGATTTCGCTGAAATTCACTTTTCCTTCTTTCGGTAAAGCATTGTCAGCATAAACAATCCATTTAATTTCCAAAGCATTCCTGTCAAATTCAGCAAAATCTTCTTTGAGCGGAATCTTCCAACTCATTGCCATATTTCGTAAAAGCGGAAAACTCGCTTTGAAATTCTCGTCGCCAAATTCCTGATTGAGATTAAAAAGACGATGCCGATAAAATCTTCCGCCGTCTTTGATGTTTATTTTGTTCTTAATATCGTGCAGAATCGCAACCGGAATATCCAAAAGACAAGCAACGTATTGCGCGAATGCCGAACCGACATTGCGAGCCTGGATGATTAAATTGTAAAAAGTCCGATTTTCTAAAGACGTGATTTCAATCAGAAAATTCAACACAATATCCGGCGTTTGCTCACGAAACATCACGTCGCGCACTTCGTAATCTTCCATCGGGACGGCTTGAAAATTGAAGCGTTTGTAATAACGATGGTCTGAGGCTTGGTGCGCCGTGTTGCTCTGCGGAATTTCGACGATATAAACGACGTCGTTTTCGCCCGAACTCAAACTAACGGAATGAATCACAATGCCGTCAATGCGCGGACGAATCGCCTGAATAATCTGCTCAACCCATTCGCGCGGAAATTTTGTGCGGTCAACCGGCGTAATTTTTTCGGGCAGATGACGCTCGTTAAGATTGGAAAATTCGCTGATGCCGTAAATCAAAAGTCCGCCCGCCGCATTTGCCATCGCGGAAACATCTTTGGTGATTTCCTTCTTTTTAAAATCGCTTCTGTCGAGTGCTTCGGCAGATTTATATTCAAGCGTCAGACTTTCCTCAATCTCGCCCGTGATAAAGTTTTGTATTTTAGCTTCGCTCCAATTTTTTGCCATAAACTCAACTTTCTCTCAGCAAAGCGCGGAAACCCGCTTGAATAAAATGCTCATCGGCGGTTAAAGCGGCTTCAATATTTCGCTCCTCCATTACGACGAACGAGATGCAGTCAACCAAACCCCATTCTTTGTCGGGACGAGTGCGAAAAAGTTCAAAAGGCTTTGTTATAAAGTTCGTCGGTCAGAGAAACAATTGTAGTGTTGAAATCATTTTCAAGGTTTTCAAGCAAACCGATTCCTATTTGTCGAAAAGCGGCTTTTGACAGCGCGTTCCCAATCTCTAAAAGAACGGCTTGAGTTGTAACTGTTTGAATTTTGAAGTCTTCTATTTTTTTCGACCAGGCAATCGCTTTTTGATGTATTTGGTCTTTCGGCGAAACCAATCCGATTGAAAATGAAGTATCGAGAAATAATTCATTCATCGTCTAAAGATTTGCCTCCGTAAAGATACTCGTCAATATTCGATGCGAAATCAGGCGGCGCATCAATACTAACCGACCTTGCATATCTCAAAAATGCGTAAGGCTCGCCTTTTCCTTTCTTTGGCATTTCGACAAGTTTCAGCTTTTTCGGCTCTTCTTCGATTATGACTTTAACTTTGGTGTCGGACGGTAAATCAACCGGCTCGTCGGGGCGAAAAACTTCTCCGTCGTATGTTGCATCAAGAATCTTTTCCATCTTTTTACCTCTCGAATCATTTTACGCTTTTTTGTTCCAATTCGGAAAGTTTTTTCAGATAATTGACAACGGTTGCGACAAAGGTTGAATGCGACCAGGTGAGCGGTGAAACGGAAACCGGCGAACCGTCAGACGGATGAACCTGTTCAGCCAGAACGCCCGACGGCAGAGCATTTTTTGCCGTCCATTCCAGAATTTCAATCGCGCCCTTCAAATCTTCCTTATTTTTGGCGACGGCAATTCGATAATCAGCCAGCCAAAGTGTGCAGATAAACCAGGCGTTTCCCGTAACTTCTTCGGAAACACGCATATAATCGTCGTTCTCAAACCGCGCCACGCCGCCGATTTCCGTGTTAATCCAAAGTTTTTCTTCGACGGCTCGCATCGTAT
>JBPCPU010000172.1:0-14516 GCA_050998795.1 Pyrinomonadaceae bacterium | reverse complement strand
ATCGAACGATAAAGTGTCTGCCAGATTTGCGGCGGACGATACGGCGGCAGTTCCAGACTGAAACTCGAAGCCTCGCCTTTGAGCCACGTTTTCGACAAAAACGCCGACACCAGAAGCGTAAAAAATACGCCGAGCAGCGCGACGGCAACAACACTTGACGCCGCAATAAAACTTGCCAGCGCGGGCGGCGCGGTTGCACCGATGAAAATTGTGCCGACTAAAATCATCGTTGGAAATCGCCCGTTGCAAATTGAAAAATTGTTGGTGATAATCGCAATCAGACGCTCGCGCGGGCTGTCAATAATTCTCGTCGAAACCACGCCCGCCGCGTTGCAGCCGTAACCCATCATCATTGAAAGCGATTGTTTGCCGTGCGCTCCGGCGCGTTTGAAAAGTCGGTCGAGATTGAACGCGACACGCGGCAGATAACCAAAATCTTCCAACAGAGTAAAGAGTGGAAAGAAAATCGCCATCGGCGGAAGCATCACGCTGACGACCCAAGCCGTCGCCAGATAAACACCGTCAATCAGCAAACCGGATAACCACCACGGCGCGTGTAAAATACTGGCGAAATTGTGCAGAGCATTGTAAATCGTGCCTTGCAGAAAATCGGAAAGTAAAGCGGAAGGAACATTCGCGCCCGCAATCGTCAGCCATAAAACCACCGATAACATCAGAATCATCAGCGGAAATCCCCATAAACGGCTGGTCAAAATTCGGTCGAGTTTTTGGTCGAAATTAAAGTTTTTAGTTTGTCCGTTGTGTGCGACGGCGCGGGCGGCAATTTGTCCGGCATCGGCATAAATCGCTTCGGTCAATTTGTCGTGCAAATCGTCGCCGATTTCGCGCCGGAAACGAGCCGCTGTTTCCAAAATATTTTCCGTGCCTGTCGCCATTTTTATTTTTATCGCGCTTCCAACTGCACGAGTTGATTTGGAAAGTCAGAATGTTTCAAATCTTTGAGTGTGCCGAGCGTTTTTTCGCGCACGGCTCTGATAATGCTTTCGTCACCTTCGATTAAACGGAGCGCAACCCAACGCGCATTAGGTAAATCGTCAAATGTTTCGCGCAACCGGGCGGCAAGCGTTTCAACCGCTGTTTCCAATTTTGCGTCGCCGTAATGAATCCGTCGGGAACGAGTCGGAAATGAACCGCCGGCTACAGTTTCAACGGCTTGGAGCAGTTCCTTGATTCCTTCGCCGCGCCGCGCCGCCATCGGCACGACCGGAACATCCAAATCTTTCGCTAAAATTCTTTCGTCAATTTTTAAGTTGCTGCGCCGCGCCTCGTCAATCAAATTCAAAGCAATGACGGCGCGGTCGGTAATTTCCAATATTTGCAGTGTCAGACCGAGATTTCTTTCCAGACAAGTGGCATCTGTAACAATAATCGTGACATGCGGTTTACCGAATAAAATAAAATCGCGGGCGATTTCTTCATCAACGCTTGTCGAGAGAAGAGAGTAAGTTCCGGGCAAATCCACAAGTTTGAATCTTTTATCGTTGATACTAAAAGCACCTTCGGCGCGGGTAACGGTTTTGCCAGCCCAATTGCCGACGTGCTGATTGAGTCCGGTCAAAGAATTGAAAATCGTGCTTTTGCCCGTGTTCGGATTCCCTGCCAACGCGACAACATAGTCGAAATTGCCGGACTTGATACCGAGTTTCGTTAAATGCGCGGTGTTGCAGTTTGAGGCGCATCCACCGCAATTATTTGCCGGAATTGTTTCCGCTCTTGAAACCATAAAATTTATTTTTCCGCCTCATTTTCTTCGACTTCAATCAAAATTGTCTGTTCGCTGCGGAGTGCGACAACTGCGCTCCTGACGCGATAAGCAGTCGGATCGCCGAGCGGACTCGACATCACGTTTTCTATTTTTGTACCGGGCAGAATTCCTAAATCCAATAAACGTCGGCGTTCAGCATCAATACTGAAAATTTTTGTGACGGTTGCCGCTTGTCCGATTTTAAGCATATCTAAAGTCAATTTATTACCTCGCTTTCAAAAAAATGAACTGTTGGTTAATTATTATAACAAAATTTTTAACCAAAGTTAATAATAGCGCGAAGTTTTTTTTAGCAGGCTAACATAATGTTCTTTGAAAAATAAATCCGATAATAAAAAGTTAACTCTTTGCCGGGAGCGCACGCAGGGATGCGTCTACTGGGAGCGCACGCATCCCTGCGTGCTACGTCGCTTGACGAGCGGCGTGAAAGCGTTACTCAATCAGGGCTTCGATTGCCATCGTTGTTTTCGCGCTCCGCACTCAGCACGCAGGGATGCGCGCGCTCCCGGCGAAAACGCTTCTCTTTTTATTGTCGGATTAAATAATCAAAGAACATTATGTTAGCCTGCCGGATTTTAGTTTTGGTTATCTTTTAATAAACAGCGACGTGCTGGCAAGAATCTGTTCCTTCGATAACGGTTCATCGAAAGATTCGGTAATTGCATTGTTGGAAAGTCCTCCGACTCCGGCAAGTTTGCGCCGTCCTGTATTGTTCGCTGACTTTTACCCGGCAAATTCAAAAATGGCGTACAAATAACGAAAGCCGCTGAGTTTGAATTCAAACTCAGCGGCTCTTTAATTTAATGGCGGAGCCGACGGGACTCGAACCCGCGACCTCCAACGTGACAGGCTGGCGTTCTAACCAACTGAACTACGACTCCGCAAATGAATTTAAGATTTAGGATTCAAAATTAAAAATTCTGGAATCTTAAATTTTAAATCTTAAATTTTCAATTTTTTGGTGGGCACGAAGGGACTCGAACCCCTAACTTCCTCCTTGTAAGGGAGGCTGTCTACCAATTGACGTACATGCCCGAAAAACTTTTTTTTATCAAATATACTTTGGCACGTCGCCCAAGTTATTGTCAAAAAAAACGCGCCGTTTCAACTTAACGGCGAATTGCAATGCTACGAAAAACAGGGCGTAAATGTCAAGTTGGAAAGAAAAGTTTTGCCGGTTGATAATAAACAACCTAATTTTTGCAAACAACAATTAAAAGTTAGCTATTGACTGATTTAACTTCTTTGTTTCAGTTGCGGTTTCGTTGAAAAGTTGTTGATTTTTGTTGTGTCATAATT
This sequence comes from Pyrinomonadaceae bacterium, assembly GCA_050998795.1. GTDB lineage: Bacteria > Acidobacteriota > Blastocatellia > Pyrinomonadales > Pyrinomonadaceae. Next base: position 11,431 of record JBPCPU010000172.1, on the reverse strand, counting down.
CAAAATCGTGCCGCCGAAGCCGACTATCCAACCTTTTTCCCCGATAAAAAAGACTTTTTCAAGTTTGTGTTTTGATTTTGTGTTTTCCGAAGCCCAGACATTTCCCGCAGTTGTCGTATGCAGAATTGTTCCTTCATCGCCGACTGCCCAACCTTCCGACGTGGTGTTGAAAAATACATCGGTTAGATTTAGGCTGATGGTCGAGTTTTGTTCGCGCCAAAATTTTCCGCCGTTAAGAGTTTGGTAAATTTTGCCGTTTGTTCCAACTGTCCAACCCGTTTTTTGATTGATGAAAAATAAGGAATTTAACTTAGCGTCTGATTTTCCCGAAACCGTTGCCGGATTCCACGATAAACCCGTGTCTTCAGTAAAAAGTATCGTGCCGCCCGCGCCGACGATTGCGCCGTGCGAATCATCGGTGAAAACGCCGTCAAGCAGTAGGTAACGCATTGGCGAAGGACTTTTTTTCCAGGTTTTTTTATCGTTCTGCAAAGCAGATAATGCGCCTGCTTCGCCGACCGCTAAACCGAAACCGTTTTTATTAAAAAAAATTTTAACAATTCGTTCACGTCCGTTGCCCGTAAAATTTATTGTTTCCCAACTTTTGCCGCCGTCGGATGTTTTCAGTAGATACGAAGGCGAATTTGCGCCGCGATTGTAAATGTTTCGTTCACACAACAGCCATCCGTTATTTTCATCGGTAAAATAAACCTGACGAATGTTGTCTTCGGTAAAATTGATGATTTTTTTCCAAACTTTCCCACCGTCGGCAGTTGCCAGAAGCGTTCCGCCGCTTCCCGCAATCCAGCCTTTATTTTCGTTGATAAAATAAACGTCGTGCAGCCACGCCAGCGTATTTGCTTCTTGCTTTACCCAACCGGCTTTTGCCGTTTGAAAGCAGACAAGAAACAAAAATACAAGCAAAATTTTTCTCAGTAAATTCATATTCAACTTTTACAACATAAAGGCGGTAACACTTCATTATGTCCTGTTTCCGCCTTAGACAAATCGCCAATCGCCAATCTAAAATCAATTAAAACGGACTTCCGAAAAGCAGACGGACAATACTCAATTTACTGAAAATATCCAAAACTTTATCCATTGTTTTAATTTTGTTACCCGGCACGATAACCTGGTCGCCCGGCACGAGATAAACCATTTCAGCTTTGCCGCGGGCGATATCTTCCATATTGACGGCAAGCGGAGTGATACCGTTTTGCGTTTGCCGGTAAATCGTTACCCGTTTTTTGTCGCCGGTGCGAAGGATGCCGCCCGATTCGACAATCGCTTCATAAACGCTCAAACGGCGTTCCATTAGTTTCACGCCCGGCTGCCCGACATCGCCAAGCACGCTGTAACGCGCCGAGCCGACCTTATCAAGCGTTACCGTAACTTGCGGGTCAATAATATATTCATCGAGTTTTTTCCTAACTTCTTCCTGAACCTGCTCAACCGTTTTCCCGCCGACAAAAACACCTTCACGAATCAGCGGATAAGAAATTTTTGCCGTTGGCGGAACATTTATCGCCGTTTTGCAATAGTCGGGGCATTGACCGAAGACCTCAATCGAAATAACATCCTGCGGTCCGAGCCGGTATTCCTTCAAATAGTTGTTGTAATAGGGAATAATTGCCGCTTCTTCTTCAGTTTCGCCCTCACGCCGCAAGGTTTTGTCGTCTTTCTTGTCCGCTTGCTCCGCTTGAGTTTCCACGCTTTCGGGCGCGTCCAGTTTTTTTATTTCTTCTTCGGATACTTTTTCGTTGGTTTTTAAATCGTTCTGAACTTTCGCAATTCTTTCACGTTTTTTCGGCACAATTTCCTGCGCCGTAACTCCAAGCGAAAAAATCAAACCAATTATTAAAATTAAACCGATGCTGTTCACTAATTTTACTGCTTTCATATCTTTTCTCCATCACATAAAACGCTTATCTGATTCCAAATTCCAAATTCAAGATTCAAGATTCAAGATTCAAGATTCAAGATTTGAGATTTGAGATTTTATTCCGAATTTTGAATCTTAAATCTTGAATCTTGAACCCAATCACCTCCCGCCTCGACTAAACAAAACGGTCTTCACCGTTTCAAACACGATAACTAAATCAAGTGCCAGACTCTGATTTTTGATGTAATACAAATCGTATTGCAATTTACATCTTGCGTCCGCAACCGACGCGCCGTATGGATGCTTTATTTGCGCCCAACCCGTCAGTCCCGGCGCAGTCAAATGGCGGTGTTCGTAAAACGGAATTTCCTTCGCCAATTGCGAAACAAAATGCGGTCTTTCGGGGCGTGGTCCAACAAAGCTCATCTCGCCTTTGATGATATTCCAAAACTGCGGAATCTCGTCCACGCGAATTTTGCGAATAATGCGCCCGACGCGCGTCGTGCGCTCGTCGTCGGCAGTTGCCCAAACCGGTTTGCCGTCTTTTTCCGCATCGGTTTTCATCGAACGAAACTTAATTACCTTAAATATATTACCGTTTTTCCCGACTCTTTCCTGCCGGTAGAAAATCGGACCTTTGGAATCAATTTTTACTAATATCGCGGTCAGCGCGGCAATCGGAAATGAAACAATCAAACCCGCCACAGCCAGCGACCGATGAATTACTTCGCGGAGAAATGTTTTTAAGCGCGTGTCGCGTTTGCGTCCGGCAAAAATCAACCATGACGGACGCACCATATCCAGATGAACTTGTCCGGTAACGCGCTCGAAAAATGAAGTGCATTCCTCGATTGACACATTACCTGCCAGACTCATTTTCAAAAGCGTTTCGGTCGGAAAAGTTCCGCGTCGCTCGCGGACGGCTATGACAACGCGATTGATTTTCTCGTGTTTAATAATTTCTTCAAGGTTGTCGGCTGAACCGATTAAATTTACTTTTGGCGGCATTTCCTGCGGTTCTGCACCGGTTTCTGTGACAAATCCGACTATTCGATAACCCGCGTCGCGTCTATCCCAAACTGATTCCGCCGTATCCAGCGCGGCGCGTCCGGTGCCGACAATTAAAATTTTCTCGCCGATGCCGGGATGTCCGGTCAAATAATGAATCAGAATGCGCCACGTCAGAAGCAGAACCAAAACAACCGGCACGGAAATAACCGAAACGCCGCGCCCGATAAACAAAGGCGGAATAAAATAAAACAAAAAAGCCAGCAACGCCCAGGCAATACCGAGCGCCTGCACCAATCCGAGCATCAGTTCACGCCGATTGCCCATCACGGTGAAATCGTAAAGGTCGTAAAAATATAAAATCAACAGACAAACCAATGTTGCGAGGACAATTTTCGACCAACCGTTTCTTTCGTTTAACTCATAAATTACGCCATCAATTCCCAAACGCAAATACAACGCGAGAACGATGCCGCCATAAATAATTGCGGCATCGGCAAGTATCAGCCAAACGGTGCGCGGGATAAATTTGCTTCCATCCATCGTTAGTATCAGTTGGCAGAAGGCAGCAGCAGTCGGCAGTTAGTTTCTTGCCAAGTGCCAACTGCCGCTGCCAACTTTCTCCTAGCTTCTTAATCGGCGACTCGCATTATAATAGCCGTAATTGTAATGCGTTTCGTCCAGGACATCTTCGCTTTCGTTAAGAACAACGCCCAACATTCTGTCACGCGGAAGCGTTTCGAGAATGCTGTCAACCGCGCTGTAACGGGTTTTTCCGGCGCGAATGACGAGTATTGCGCCGTCGGCTTGATTTATCAAAAGGGTTGCATCGGTGAAAATGCCGAGCGGCGGCGCGTCAATAATTATATAATCGAACATATCACGCGCCTGGCGCAGAATTTCCTTAAATTTCTGTCCCGAAATAAGTTCCGCGACATCGTTTCGCGCTTCTCCGCCCGGAAGAAGATGCAATCCGGCAGGTTCTAGTTTGATAATTGACTCATTCAGCTTTGCTTTGTCCGAAAGAACATCCGAAAGACCTTTGTCGGCATCGATTCCCAAATAATCCGTCAAACTCGGCATCCGCAAATCGCTGTCAATAATCAACGCTTTGATACCGTCGGTCTGCGCCAGCATCCACGAAAGGTTTAATGCCGTAACTGATTTGCCTTCACTCGGATTGACGCTTGCCACCACGATTGACTGCAATTTTTGGCGTTGGCTTTTGTGCAGAATCTGCGTCCGCAAGCTGCGGTATTCTTCGCAGTAATTTGAATTAGGATGCGTGATGGCAACAAGGCGCGGCTCAACGCGCTCCGCTTCAACATCCCACCTGATAAATTCAGGCGAGTTGTTTTCCGCGATGCGCGTTAAGCCGACAGCGTTCAAAGTTGCCCCGGCAGTATTTTTCGTTTCCACCTCAGGGAGTGCCTTCCCGACGAATGAATCCGACTGCCCATTGAACGCCAAACTCGGTGTTCCGATTTTAATATCCTTTTTTGTGAAAAGTTCCGGCTCTGTGTTAGCGCGTCTTTCGTTTTTATTAAACGGCACGACGTTTGCCGAAACTGAAGTTTCAACTTCATTTGTTTGTTCTGCTTGTTTTTTCTGTAATGCTCTAAGAATACTCATATAAATTTAAGATTTAAGATTCAAAATTTAAGATTTAAGATATAAGACGTAATTTAAGATTTAAGATTTAAGACGTAATAATGTAAATTCTGATTTCAATCTTGAATCTTGAATCTTGAATCTTAAATTTTGAATCTTAAATCTTGAATCTTGAATTAATAAAATCCGCCGACTTCTTCGATTTCCAGATTTATTTCGTCGTCCAAATCGTCTAACGGGCGCGGAAGGCGGTTGCCATTGCCGTTTCCGTTAGCGGCTTCCGTCTTGAACTTTTTTTGCTTATTTACTTCGACGCGATTCTGATTGTTCCATAACTCTTCACGCGCTCCGGCGGTCAAAACTCTGGCAGAACCAACGCTCGCCGGCACTTTTTCATTTGCCAAAAGCGCGTCGTTGCGCGGCAGTAAATCAAGATTGTCGGCAACTTCTTCAATAGTATGTCTGCCGATAATTTGTTCGCCCGCCGCATACGCCGCCAGCATCGCGTTGTCGCACAAATTATTGATTTGGCGCGGAATGCCTTCCGAACATTGATAAATAAAATCAATCGCGCCGGGTGTGAAAATGTTCGGTTGGTCTGAACCGGCAATTAAAAGTCTTTCAGTAATGTACCGTTCGATTTCGTCAACATTCGGGAGCGCGTGCATTTTGCAGCGAAGCGCAACGCGCTGTTTTAATTGGCGCAGATTCGGTTGGTTTAATTTTTCGCGCAGTTCGGGTTGTCCGGTCAAAACTATTTGCAGATGCTTGGCGTTGTCCGATTCAAAATTCATTAAAAGACGAATTTCTTCCAGAACGTAATCGGAAAGTTCGTGCGCTTCGTCAATAATCAGCACGGTGCGAAGTCCGCGCCGGTGGCGTTCTTCCAAAACTCTGCCCATTTCCGTCAATAATTCGGCTTTGTTATTCCAATCCTTGATGCCGAGCATTTGCGTAACGTGATGATAAAATTCATCAATAGAAAGACGCGGATTAAAAATATACGCCGCCAAAACCGAAGAATCCAAACGCCGCAAAATCCAGCGCAGCGCAGTGGTTTTGCCCGTGCCGACTTCACCCGTCAAAACGATTAAGCCTTTCGCATTTTCCAAGCCGTAATAAAGACTTGCCAAAACCTCGTTATAACTCGGCGTGAACACCAGAAAACGCGGGTCGGGCGTTAATGTGAATGGTGTGTCTTCTAATTCAAAAAATTCTTTATACATTTTTCTCTCTCTTTTTAAGAAAATTCTACGAAACCACGCGCTCAAAGATGCGCGACAGCTGCAAAACAATAATTATCAACGGAATACTAGCGAGAGCCACGGCAATTCCCGCCAACACTTTTAGCCAATGGACACGCGCCTCCCAAGCCTTTTCGCTCGGCGACAGCAACGGTGGAACTGATGCCAAAATCGGCAGACCGGTATAATGTTTGGCATCTTCGATATTTTGGATTTTTAGAACTCGCGGAAATTCAAACACGACGGCTAAGAAAAAACCGATAGCCAACCCGATAGCCGCGCCCAAAGCGGTCAACATCGCGCGTTTCGGCGCAACCGGCGATTGCGGCAGGTTTGCCGGGTCTTGTACGCGAATCGTTTCGCCTTGGGCGTTGTTAGCGCGGTCATAACCCAGATTTGCGTCGTTTCGCTTTTTCAAAAGTTCGTCGTAAGAAGTTTTTGCCGATGTGTATTGGTTAGTAATACCTTCAAGCGCGACTTTGACGCTCGGAATCGTATTGATTTTTGCTTCAAGCGCGGCGATTAAAACCGTGTTTTGTCGCAACTGCTCATCTTTCATCTGCATTTGTTGGTCAATCTGCGTGATTTGGCTTTCCGCTTTTTGCTTTTCGATTTCCAGATTTTGCTTTTGCAATTCGGCTTTGCGCGAACTCGTCTGTCCGGCTTGTTGGACGCGCTTTTGCGTATTTTTTTTCAACGCTTCGATTTCATCATTGATTTTATCAATCTCGTTTTGCGCCTTGATAACGTCGGGATGTTTTTCGCGCAACGACAATTTCAGATTTTCCAACTTGGCATTAAATTCCGCCCGTTTCTGCACCAATTGCGCGTAAGCCGGCGTGTCTTCAATCTGCGTCGCATCTTTGACCGCCGCTTCCGTTTCCTTTTCGCCAAAATCTTCAATCAGCCGCGCCTGACTGTTGAGAGCGCGAATGCTGTCGTGCAAGCGACCTTTTTCGGTTATCAAAGTCTGTTTGTCTTTGGCGATAGTATCTTCGCTTTTCCGCAAACCGTCGAGTTGAGCAATCAAACCTTGCGAAGATTCGGGCAGAGTTTCGACATTCTGCATCATTATATCGAGCCGTTGTTTCTCAAGAGCGTCGAGAGTCGTCTTTGCCTGATTGAGTTGATTGTCAATAAATTCGCGGGTAACTTCCGCCGTCTGCGTCGAGGCGAGAACTTGCGCGTTGACATATTTGGTCGCCAATTCCGCCGTTACATTTCGCGCCGCTTCGGGCGAACGGTCTCGATATTTGATGGTGAACGCCGCAACTTTCTGCTCGTTGTCGGTTCTTTCCAAATCAACCGTGATATTTTTGGTCATCTTTTCGATGATGAGTGCCGTATCCATCCCGGCGTTGCGTTCGAGTTCAAAAAGTTTATATTTGGCAATCATCGGCTCAAGCGATGAACGGCTCAAAACTTCCTGATTGATGGTTTGCAGACGCTGGGTCAAATCTTCGTCGGTCAACGATTGCACGACCTTATCGGAAATCGTCGGCGGTTTGACCGTCAACAGCGTTCTCGATTCATAAACGCTCGGCAACTTATAGACGACATACCCAATCGCCGCCGTCATCGTGATAATTGGCAGCAAAATCAGCCACTTTCGCCGCTTCAACATATGGACAAATTCGCCCGCCGTTCTTTGTCTGAATTCTACGCTCATCTTTTTAACTTTTCCTGTTTAATTTCTTTTACGAAGACTTGCTGTTTGCCGCTGACAATGCGGTTGCCAGACGTTGCCGATATTCGGGATTGACGCTTGAATTTGTTCGCGTCGCTTCGACTTCATCGAGCGCAACCGCTTTTTTGAATTGCTCGACGGCGGGCGAATACAAACCTTTTTTGTAATAAACCCAGCCGAGCGTGTCGTAATATCCCGCGACATTTTGATTTTTACTGACCGTCGTTTGCGCGAGTGTCAAGGCTTCATCCAAATTCCCTTCGCCCGACGCAATCAGCCACGCCAGATTGTTGGCGGCAATCGGTGTTTCGGGCGCGATTTCCAACGCTTGGCGATAATTTTTCTCGGCTTCTGCCGCATTGCTTCGCGCATCTTCAAGCATTGCAATCAGCGTATAAACCGAAGCCGAAGGTTTCTTTTCGACAACTTTTTTATACTGCGCGACGGCTTCATCGGTTTGGTTTCGCCCAATCAAAATCGCCGCGTAAGCCGAATACGCGGGCAAATAATTCTCGTCGAGTTCAATCGCCTTTTTCAATTCACCTTCAGCCGACGCGACATTTTTTTGCGCCGTAAAAACATCCGCTTTCAAATAATGCAAAGCGGGCAAAACGTCCGCATTGGCGGTTTGCATTACGTTGTCAATTTTCGCCTGTGCTTGGTCAAACTGATTTTGCCGCGTCAAAGCTCTAACTAGACCGCTTAGAGCATCGAAGTTTTTGCCGTCTGCCGTCAATGCTTTTTCGTATAAACTTATCGCTTCCGCCGAATTGTTTTCAGCGACGGCGACTTTTGCCAGATTAACCATCGCGGCGGAAGAGTTCGGCGAAACACGCGCGATTTCCTGCAAATCAATTCGCGCTTCGGCGAGTTTGCCGAGTTCCAGATTAGCCAAACCGCGAGCCGTCAGAGCGCGAACCCGCAACTCTTCTAAACCTTGCGCGTCGGTTTCGGCATTCGGAAAAGAATTTTTGACCGCTTCGAGTAGTTCGTTTGCTCCGCCAAGCGCGTTTTCCGATTCGCCGACGGTGAAACTTGCTTGGATTTTCAAAAGTTTGGTTTTCAAAAAACTCGGATGATATTTTTCCAAATCGCCGATAAACGCCCGCGCTTGGTCAACTTGTCCAAGCGAAAGTCGCGCCTGTGTCATATAAAAAAGCGCGTTTTTTTGACTCGGCAATTTTTTCAAAACTTCTTCCAAATCTTTGACCGCTTCGTCCGCCTTATTTTCCTGCAATTTGACGCGGGCGCGAAGCTGAACGGCTTCCGCGTCGTCGTCATTCAACTTCAAAAGTTCGGCGACTTGCTCATTAACTTTATCGTTTTCTTTGCGGTCAAGATAAATTTCGCCCAACCGATAACGAGCGCGAACATATTCGGGAAGTTCCGTGACAATCTCATTAAAAACCGCAACCGATTCATCTTTCCGCCCAATATGAGCATAAAAATTTGCCAATTTCATACGGCTTTCAGGACTGTTTTCTTCAACCTGAACAAGTTCTTTGTAACCAGATTCGGCTTTGTCGAATTGTTTGTTGGCGAGATAAAATTCGGCTTGGGCTTCACGCGCTTCGATGTTTTTCAGCTCGACTTCAATCGCTTTTTTGAATTGCCGTTCGGCTTCGTCGGCGCGGTTGGCATATTCAAGAAATCTGCCGTATTCGAGATAGCCGAGCGCGACTTGCTGATTAACCGAAATTCCTTTTTGGATGGCTTTTTCCGCTTCGCCCGCTTTGTCTAATTTCATAAAATAGCGGGCAAGACTCAAATAAGTTTCGATGCGGTTCGGATTGAGCGAAACGGCGTGATTGAGAACCGCTAAAGTTTCTTTTTCAGGCTTTTTTTGCGCGGCGAAAAGGCTTGCTTTCAAGATATGTCCTTCGATAAAATTGGCATCGCGGGCAAAAATATCTTCGAGCATTTTGGTAGTTGCGTCGGTTTGCGGCGGTGCGGTTAGCAGAAAATAGTTGCCGAGTTTGGTTTTGGCTTCGAGATTTTCGGCACTGAGTTCGACGACTTGGCGCAGTTCTTCGATAGTTTCGTAAAACTGTCCGAGATTTTCGTAAGCACGGGCAAGTCCCCAATGCGCTTCGGGCGACAGCTTATCAATATCCGAAGCGGCGCGAAATTCCATGACGGCTTCTTGATATTTGCGTTTTTGCAAATATTCTTCGCCGCGCGTCAGATGTTTTTCTTTGGATTGGTTGCTGCAAGATGTGAAAACAAAACCGCAACCGAGTAGAACGGCAAGCAGTAAAAATCGGAAATAAAAATTTTGGCACTCTCTATGTTTCATTTCAAAAGATAATTTTCCTTAGATAAAATTTTCGCCCTAGAAGTTTTAGCAGTCGGGGCAATGACCGCAAAACCTTTCACGCGAGATTTTTTTTCGTCAGTCTTCAGACCAAGAGGCAAATCTTAGTCTGAAGACTTTATTAGAATAATCAAAATAGGTTTTCAATGTAAATCAACCAACTTTCGTCGGAATTGGTAAAAACCTTTAATCCGCGATAAATTTCAGAAAATTCCGTTTAGCGTTTTGAATGTGATGCGTTAGCAGTGAAACACCTGTTTCAAAACCGCTGAAACGTCTTTTATGAATACTGTGAAATTTTGCTGATTATATCCCAATTTTTAAAAAAATCAAGCAATTTTTTTCTGACTGCATATCACTTTTGATAATTAAAAGCAGCAAGAGTTTATTCGTTGTTCTATAAATAGTTGGTTGAGAACAACTTTTTTTAGCAGAACTAGCAATGAACTTATTGACAAAATATCCGATTTTAACCAACATTGCCTCTCAGTCGGCTTGTCAAAGCGAAATTCAATGAGGCAGTGCGATGAAATGGACAAGAAAGACTTTTACGAGGAGGTCGAACTCAACCGCGGCGCAGCGGGTGGATTCGGGTGCGGTTTGGCTCAAGATTGATAAAAAAGTCGAGATACGAGTTATCGGAATCTACCGTTGCCAAAAGTGAGAAGATTCCACTGGCTCATCGTTTTTCAATACTGATAAACGGTCAGTTTTTTTTTAAGTTCGATGAAAACCACGCTCAATGTCTTTCATTGTCAGCCGCAAAATCACCGGACGACCATGCGGGCAAGTCGTCGGCGATGAAGTTTTCAATAATCTGTCAATCAGCCATTGCATTTTTTCGGGCGTAAGGCGCATATTGACTTTGACGGCGGCTTTGCACGCCAATGACGCAGCGATGTCGTCGCGCAAGGTTTCACGCGCATTGCCGCGTTTCACGCTGTCCAAAGAATCTAAAATTTCAGCCAACAAATTTCGCACTTCCGACGGCGGCAAATCAGTCGGCACGGCTTTAACGGCGATGGTTCTGCCGGACAACCGCATCAGCGCAAAACCGACATTTTCGAGTTCGTCCGCCACCAAATCAAACGCCACGGCTTGCGCGGGCGTTAAATCACAAGTTTCTGGCAACAGCAGATTTTGTGATTCAATCTTTCTCTCATTTTCTTTTCGGCGAAATTTATCAAATAAAATCCGTTCGTGCGCGACATGCTGGTCAATCAGAAGCATTCCTTCGTCGTCAACCGCGATAATATAGCTGTTGTGAAGTTGGGCAATCGGGCGAATCTTGGCGGTGGAAAGTTTTTCGACATCAATCTCTTTGACCACTTTTTCGGCGGAGTTTAGCGGCGGAAATTCGTCCTTTGTCCTTTGTCCTTCGTCCTTTGTTTGTTCGACGAATTGATTTTCGTTTTCTGACTCTCGACTCTTGACTCTCGAGTCTTGACTCTTCTGTTGCGCGGCTTGTTCAAAATCGTTGGAGAAAATTTCCACGTCAGGCGCATCGCCAATCGTTAAATTTGTTTCCGCAACCTTTTCATCGGCTTTATCAATTTCTTCAACATTTTCATTCAAGTAAATATTTTGAGATTTGTCGTCTGAAATTTGAAATTCGATGCGTGATTGTTCAATATTTAGGTCTTTAGGCGAAAGCAAATCGCCCGCTAACGCAGGCGGTTCTGACT
>JBPCPU010000062.1:0-29989 GCA_050998795.1 Pyrinomonadaceae bacterium | reverse complement strand
GATGCTTTGCGCTCATTTCTTTCGTTTGATTATGTTCCCGCGCCCGCTTCGATTTACAAAAACATCTACAAACTTCCCGCCGCGCATCTTTTAATTTTAGAAAAGGGCGAAGTAAAAACGCGGCGTTATTGGAATCTAACATTTCACAAAAACGGCAACACGCCGAGCGTAGAAAAAGCCGCGACGGATTTGCGCGAACTGCTTGCCGATGCGGTTCGGATGCGGCTTGTATCAGATGTGCCTTTGGGAATTTTGTTGAGCGGCGGCGTTGATTCTTCGACGGTCGCGGCTTTTGCTACACAATTTTCAACCGAACGATTTAAAACATTTTCCATCGGTTTTGAAGAAGATTCATTTGACGAATCGAAGTTTGCGCGGGAGGTTGCGGCGCACCTCGGAACGGAGCATTACGAAGATAAATTGAGCGTCGAACGGGCGGCGGATTTGATTTCGGAAATCGGAACGTGGCTCGACGAACCGATGTCGGACGGCTCGCTGCTGCCGACGTTTTTATTATCGAGATTTGTTAGAAAATATGTCACGGTCGCGCTCGGCGGCGACGGCGGCGATGAGATTTTTGCCGGTTATCCGATGTATTTCGGGCATAAAATGGCGCGTGTTTATGATTCGATTCCGCGTATCTTGCGTTCGGGTTTGATTGAACCGATTGTCAATAATCTGCCCGTTTCGACAAAGAATCTTTCGTTCGATTACAAGGCAAAACGATTTGTCGCGGCTTCAAAATACGATGTTGTAACGCGCCATCATTCGTGGTTTGGTTCATTTTCGATTGACCAGCAAAACGATTTATTGAATAAAGATATTTTGTCGCAAACATCCAATGACATTTACAAAGGCGCGAAGGATTTATTAAAAATCACCGACGCGACGAATGAAATCGAACAGATGCAGTTTCTCGATATGAATTTTTATATGGCGGAAGATATTCTGACGAAAGTTGACCGCGCTTCGATGGCTGTATCTTTGGAAGTTCGTGCGCCGTTTCTCGACCCGCGCGTGGCGGAGTTTGCCGCTTCAATTCCGCTCGAATACAAACTTAAAGGAAACAAAGGCAAATATATTTTGAAAAAAGCAGTTGAAGATTTACTGCCGAAAACAATTTTGCAGCGTCCGAAAAAAGGTTTCGGCGTTCCGATAGCGACGTGGCTAAAAGGTCGCTTGAATCCGCTAATGCACGATTTACTTGATTCGACGAAAATTAAAAATCAAGGTTTGTTTGATGAGAAATTTGTGCAGAAATTGATGAAAGAACACGAAACGAACCTCGCTTCGCATCATAAACAACTCTGGACTTTGCTGGTTTTTCAGCTTTGGTTTGAAAATTTCATTTCCGTTTCAAAATCACCTGAAATCCAAAGATAATACCAAAATGCGAAATAAAATAAGAAAAAAATACAACCGTTGAGAGGCGGTCTGTTCCCGCCAAAGAATGAAAACTCAATGCTTTGGCGGGAACAGACCGCTTCTCAACGAACCTTAATTTTTCGCGCAACTTGGTATAAGAATAAAAAAGGGGCGGAAGCCCGACTGTCAAGGAGGGCATCAATGTGTTGAGAAAAGCCCGCGCTCACGCTTGGGCTTCCGCCATTGATTGATTTAGTATAATTCGCTCTAAATTTTAGCTTTGTCTTTTGCCAACCATATCAAGCCCGACGGCGGCAACTAAAATCGTTCCTTTGATAAGTTCCTGCATAAAATCGCGGACGTTGAGCAAGGACATTCCGTTGTCGAGACTTGCCATAATCAAGGCTCCCAGACACGCGCCGAAAATTGTGCCGCGTCCGCCCATTAAACTCGCGCCGCCGATAACGCAGGCGGCAATTGCGTCGAGTTCCTTCAAAGTTCCTGCATCGGGCGCGGCACTTCCGACCCGCGCCGTAAAAATTAACGCCGCAACGCCCGTCAATGCGCCCAAAAATGCAAAAACTTTCAAAATGTTGATTTTGTTGTTAATTCCCGACAGCCGCGCCGCGTCCGCATTTCCGCCAATCGCGTAAAGATAACGCCCGAAGGTTGTCGAATTGGTGATAAATGCACCGATAAGCGCGACTGCCAGCAGAATCAAAACCGGAATCGGAACGCCCGCATAAGAATTCATCACATAAATAAACGCGATAATTCCGCCAATCGGCACGATTGATTTTATCAACTCACTGCCGTAATTGGCTTCGCCGAGTCCATATTCCTTTTGTGATTTGGCGCTTCTGAACGCCAGAAAAAGCACAAACAGGATGGCAATCAAAGCCAATACCCAACCGATTCGCGGGTCAATGTATGATTGTCCGATTGCCTTAAACGTCGGGTCTGAAATCGGAATCGTTTCCGATTGACTGATACCTTTTATTGCGCCGCGCCACGCCAGAAGTCCGCCCAAAGTTACGATAAACGCGGGAATTTTCAGATATGCCGTCAAAGCTCCCTGAAAACTGCCGATGACAACACCGACGGCGATTGCCGCGAGTATCGCCGGCACGAGTCCGTAACCCCAATCGGTCAGCACAATTGCCGCAATGCCGCCCGCCAAACCCAAAAGTGAACCAACCGATAAATCAATTTGTCCGGCAACAATCACCATCAGCATTCCGACCGCTAAAATTCCCGTTACCGACATTTGCAGCATCAAATTTGACAAATTGCGCGGCGTTAGAAAAATCGAACCCGTCGCCCAGTGAAAATAAAGCCAAATCAGCACAAGCGCACCAATCATCGTGTAGGCGCGAAGTGCCGATGTTTGTATTTTGAAACCTGTTTCTATTTTATCTGTCATTTTTAGTCGGAGCGCGGGCATCCTGCCCGCAAAGTTTGCGTTAGCAAACTATATTTAGATAGAAATTGTAATCATATTTTTCGCGCAAACGCGCTCAATGCGGGCAAGATGCCCGCGCTCCCGGCTAATTTCCCGTCGCCGCCGCCATCACCTTTTCGGGCGTGGCTTCCGTTTTTGTAAATTCACCTGTCAATTTGCCTTCGTGCAAAACTAAAATCCTATCGGAAAGTCCCATTATTTCGGGCAATTCGCTCGAAACCATCACAATTGCTAAACCTTCCTTCGCTAATTTATTAATTTCCGTATAAATTTCCTGTTTTGCGCCGACATCAATTCCGCGCGTCGGTTCGTCAAGAAATAAAACCTTCGGATTTGTTAAAAGCCATTTTCCCAAAACAACTTTTTGCTGGTTGCCGCCCGAAAGCGTTCCCGCTACCGTAACGGGTGAATTTGCCTTTACTTTTAAAGACTGCATTGCTTTGCGTGCAGCAACTGTTTCCCGTGAACGATGCGTGATAAATTCGCCCGAAATTTGTTTCAGTCCTGCCAAAGTCAGATTATCCAAAATTGTTTGGTCGAGCAATAAACCAAATCGTTTGCGGTCTTCCGTGACAAAACCGATACCGTTTTTGATTGCGTCGGACGGTGAATTTATTTCGATTTTTCTGCCTTCGATAAATGTTTCGCCGGAAGTTTTCCCTTGCCACGCGCCGAAAATTGACATCAAAAGTTCCGAACGACCTGCGCCCATTAAACCGGCGATACCCAAAACTTCGCCTTTTCTCACCGAAAACGAAACTTCGTCAACTAACTTTTTGTTCGGATTATCTACATCAAACGCCGTTAAATTTTTAATCTCTAAAGCGATTTCGCCAAAATCGTGTGAAGTTTCGGGGAAAATATCGCCGACTTCGCGCCCGACCATCAGCGAGATAACTTTTACAACTGTTAAATCTGACGTATTTTCCGTGCCGACGGTTTTTCCGTCGCGCAAAACCGTGATGCGGTCGCTCATTTGAAAAACTTCACCGAGTTTATGAGAAATATAAATCATTCCCGCGCCGCGCGATTTCAGTCGTCGCAAAATATCAAACAGCGTTTCAACTTCCGATTCGGTCAGCGCGGCGGTCGGTTCGTCCAAAACCAAAATTTTCGCGTTATGCGATAAGGCTTTGGCGATTTCAACCAATTGCTGTTGCCCGATGCCGAGATTTCCGACGGGCGTGCGCGGGTCAATCGGCAAATTCAAATCTTGTAAGAGTTTTGTTGCCTTCTGATAAAGTTCCGACCAATTTATCACGCCGAAACGCGCCGGCTCTTTACCGAGAAAGATATTTTCACCAACGGTCAGTTCTTTAACGAGTGAAAGTTCTTGAAATATGATAGCAATGCCCGCGTTTTCGGCTTCGCGGATATTGCGAAACTGCTTTGTTTCGCCATTAATCCGAATGTCGCCGGTATATTCGCCGGATGGATAAACGCCGCTCAAAACCTTCATCAAAGTAGATTTTCCCGCGCCGTTTTCGCCGACCAGCGCGTGAAATTCACCTTCGTAAAGGTCAAGCGTTACTCCGTCCAAAGCCTTTACGCCGGGAAATTCCTTTGTGATGGAACGCATTTCTAATAACGAGTTCATTGAGTTGACTGAGTTGACTGAGTTGACTGAGTTGACTGAGTTGACTGAAAGTTGACTGAGTTTGAAAAATTTCATTAACTCAGTCAACTCAGTCAACTCGGCAAACTCGGTCAACTTATTGCTTTGGGCGTTGGTCGGGCGGAACGTCTTTATAAACTTCATCGTAAGTCGCCCAGCCGTCTTTGATAACCGTATCCATCAGATTGTTTTTATCAACCACAACCGGTTCATACAAAACCGCCGCGACTTCTCTGGTCATCGTTTCGGATTTGATTTTGTCTTTCGCGTCAATCGTTTCTTTTTTCGCCAGTTTTATCGCTAATTCAACCGCACCGTAAGCAAGCGGCTGAATTGATTTGTAAATCGTCATTGTTTGCGTGCCTTTGGCGATGCGCTGCAGCGCGGCAAGTTCCGCGTCCTGTCCGGTAACGACAACTTTTCCGGTTAAACCCTGCGCTCCCAACGCTTGAATCGCGCCGCCCGCCGTTCCGTCGTTTGAAGCAACCACGGCGACAATGTTGTTTTTATTCTGCGTTAGAGCATTTTCGACAATTTTTAACGCTTCTTCGGGTTTCCAATCCGTCGCGTGTTGTTCGGCGACAATTTTTATATCGCCTTTTTCAATCGCGGTTTTTAGAACTTCACTTTGCGCCTTTCTCATAATCACCGCGTTGTTATCGGTTGACGCGCCGTAGACCATTACATAATTGCCTTTCGGCGCATTTTTGAGCGCGTATTCAGCCTGCATTTGACCGATGAGCGGAACCTGGTGGGAAACATATAAATCAATTTTGTCGGAATTTATCAGGCGGTCATAACTGATAACGGGAATGCCCTGCGCTTTCGCTTTGTCAACCATCGAAGCCGCTTGCGTCGCGTCGTGCGGCGCGATAACCAAAACGTCAACGTCCTGCGTTAACAGATTATCAACGTCGTTTGCCTGCTTGTCGGATTTATTGTCGGCAACCGTAACCAAACATTCGACATTTAGTTCCTCACAATGTTTTTTAAATAAATCGTGGTCGCGTTTCCAACGCTCTTCCTTGAGCGTGTCCATCGCAAAACCGATTTTTATTTTTCTGTTCGGGTCGTTTTTTGATTGCGATGTCGGTTTATTTGCGGTATTTTCCGTCGGCGCATTAACGCAGGCGAAGGCGAAAATTGTTGTCAAAACCAACAAAACACAAATTTTAATTTTATTCATAATATAAACTTGCTCCTTTTTAAACCGGATTATAACAACAATTCGTTAATTTATTCCAATTTTATAAAATGCTTTTCTCGCTTCCGGGTTTTGCATAAACCAAAACCAGACTTTTCCCGACCGTAAATTTTCCGCGCTCAAAATTGTAATTCCCAAATCAATTCCGAGTATATCGCCGTTCACCCAGCCGTTGTGCGGATTAAAAGCATCGGTGAATCCGTATTTTTTATACACTTTATTACCATATTTATCTTTCATTTCCTTTAATGTCGGCAAAGCAATATCGGGCGTGAACATCAGCGAACCGGCGACGGCATACGGAACAACCGAACCGTCCGTCCGGTCGTCACGCGGCGGTGCGCCCCAGGCAACGTAGCCTTTTTGACTGTCGGAAGCCGACATTCCCCACATCGTCGCCGAATATTTCGGAAACTCTCTGCTTAAAACATCAACGAAAAATTTTTGCTGGGCGCGGGTTGCCTTGACGGAATTTTCAAAATAATCAACAAACGGCGGACGATGCTCGCGTTTATTGCGAAAATCAATCCAGGCGTGTGAATACTGATGAATAAACAGCGGAGAAACCGAAGATAAATATCTGTATCCGCCAAAATCCTGCCAGGTTCGCTCCCAGGCAAACCACGAATTCGGCGAAATCGGATGCGTCGGCGAACCAATGCCCAAAATGTAAATTATCATTTGTTCGCTGTATTTTCCCCAATAATCTTTCAGAAAACCCGTCTCGGGTTTCCAACCGTGCGAAAGCAGATATTGGTCTTCAGCCTGCATCCATTTGAAATCAACCCGCTGGTAAATTTTATCGGCAAGCTGCACAATTTCTTTGTCGTCGGAAAAACATTGCTTGACGGTCAGCACGCCGCTTAACAAAAGTGCCGTATCAATTGAAGAAATCTCGCTGTTCCAACGCCTTTCGCCGGTTTCATAATCCATCCAATGATAAAACCAGCCGTTTTTGTGGAAAGCACGATTGGCAAAAAAATCGAGCGTGTTGCGTGTTCGCGTCCGTGCCTGTTCGGGCGTAACCCAACCGCGGTCGGCAGCAATGCAGTTGGCGGTCAGAGCAAAACCGGAGGCGGCAATGCTGGCGATATTATAACTTCGCTGCTCAGGCGTGTGGCGTGTGCCGCCGGTTGTCGCGCGGTCGAGCGTCAAACCGTTTTTCGGATTTGTCTGTTCCCAAAAATACTGAAAAGAGCGTTTTTCCAAATCTTCGAGAAAAGCATTATCTTCTATCGAAATTTGCGCGGTCGGAACGGGAGTTTTCGGAGCGGGTTCAATTTCTTCGTTCTGCGACTGAGAAGTTGTCGGCGGCGGACGCGCCAGCGTATTGACAACTTCAAAAATACTCTGCATTCCGTTGTCGCTGCTCGTGCCGACGATAACTTGAAACTCTCCCGGCTCAATTGTCGGTTTCAGATTGCGGTCTAAAAATTCCAAATCCTTCGGCGTGAGCGTAAATTCAACTGTTTGTTTTTCTTTTGGTTGAAGCGTAACACGCTTAAAATTTTTCAATTCTCTGACCGGGCGTGTAACCGTCGCCGCCACATCATGGATGTAAAGCTGAACAACTTCATCGCCGGAAACTTTGCCGATGTTCTTTACATCAACACTGATTTTTACATTTTCCTTCGGTTTAATCTGCAATTTATCGAGCCGCAAGCTGCTCAATTCAAATTGCGTGTAGCTCAAACCGTAACCAAACGGAAAAAGCGGCGTATTTGCCGCGTCTAAATATTTCGATGTGTATTTATTATCGGCGCTAAACGGGCGACCCGTCATTTTATGATTGTAATAAATCGGAATCTGTCCGACGGAACGCGGAAATGTTACGGGCAGTTTTCCGCCCGGATTCGCGTCGCCGAAAAGCGTGTCAACAATCGCGTTTCCGGCTTCCGTTCCGCCAAACCACGTTTCCAAAATCGCCGGAGAATTTTCCGCCAGCCAGTTTATCGTCAAAGGTCTGCCGTTCATCAAAACAACAGCGTAAGATTTTCCGCTTCCGTGAATTGCTTTGACTAAATCGAGTTGTTTGCCCGGCAAATCAATATTCGAGCGCGAAGACGCTTCGCCCGACATATCAGCCGATTCGCCGACGACTAAAATCGTAAAATCCGAATCCTTTGCCGCGTCAACCGCCTTTTTAAATCCCGCGTCGGTTTCGCATTTCGCATCGCAGCCGACTTCATAACGAATTTTTGTTTTCGGATATTTTTGCTTTAAGGCTGCAAGAACGGTAATCGGGTCTTCGGCGCGAGCGTCGCCCGCCCAATTGCTGTTCATATCAACTTTGCTGTCAGCAAGCGCACCGATAACCGCGATTTCTTTGGTATTTTTATTTATCGGCAGAGTTTCGTTTTCGTTCTTTAACAAAACAAACGATTTTTCGGCGGCGATTTTAGCGGCATCGCGGTTTGCTCTTTTGAAAACTTCCGCTTTTTCGCGTGTTTCATCGGCAAAAGGTTTGTCAAAAAGTCCCAAACGATATTTAACCCGCAGAACATTTCGGACGGCTTCATCAATCGTGACAAGCGAAACTTTCTTTTCCCTCAAAAGGTCTTCGCCGTATTTATTATAAAGCCGCGAAACCATTTCCATATCAGTTCCGGCATTTAAGGCATACATCGCCGCCGCCGGTTCATCTTTCGCCAGACCGTGAAATATCAGTTCCATGACGGCGGTATAATCGCTGACGACCAAACCGTCAAATTTCCATTCTTTTCTCAGAACGTCTTTCAAAATAAACGGATTTCCCGTTGCCGGAATGCCGTCAATATCATTAAACGCGGTCATAAACGAGCCGACTCCGGCATCAATTGCCGCTTTAAAAGGCGGAAAATAAATCTCACGCAGAGAGCGTTCGGAGATATTCGTCGTATTGTAATCGCGTCCGGCTTCCGCCGCGCCGTAACCAACCCAGTGTTTTGCCGTCGCCATTACACGATTCGGCTGACTGTAATCCGTGCCTTGAAAACCGCGCACACGCGCAAACGCGATTTGTGAACCGAGATAAGTATCTTCGCCCGCGCCTTCGATGATGCGCCCCCAACGCGGGTCGCGGGCAATATCAACCATCGGCGCAAACGTCCAATGCACACCCGCCGCCCGCGCTTCCGCCGCCGCAATCGCCGCGCTTTTTTCAATCAAAGCTAAATCCCAACTTGCTGATTCTCCTAACGGCACGGGAAAAATCGTGCGATAGCCGTGAATTACGTCAAAACCCATCAAAATCGGAATCTTCAAACGTGATTCGAGTGCGGCACGTTGCAATTCATTGGTCATTTTTGCCCCGCGGACATTCAGGGTCGAGCCGAGCAAACCCTTCCGCACCATTTCCAGATGTTCCGGGCGATATGTGCCGTTTCCCTCGCCGTCAAGCTGCTGCAATTGACCGAACTTTTCCGCCAACGTCATTTTGACGATTAAAGCGTTTATCTTACGCTCAACATCTGCCTGATTTTTTTGGGCTGAAATCGGTAAGATAAAGAGAAATAATAAAAGCGGAAACAGAAGAAATCGTGTTTTGTTTAATTGCATAATTACTTCCCTTTTTGAGCGAAAATACTCCAGTGTTTCATTCATCAGTAGTCGGACAGAATTAAGTGAAGCCAGTGCAAATTAAAGTAATTTTATTTTCAATGCTTGACCATTCGCAATAGCTGAGAGATGACAGATGATAACTGATAGATTTTATCCGTCAGCTATTATCTATCATCTTGAATCTATTTCGAATGATATTCCTTAAAATTCTAATTTGCACAGGCTTCAGTTAAGTTAAACAAACCTTCGGAATAGATGAATAATAGGTGAGAGATAAAAACCTGCTTTGAATCTATCAGTTATCATCTGTCATCTCTCATCTATTCCGAATAATTGACCCTTTACTAATTTCGTCCGACTACTTAACCCGAACAGAATTTACATAAAAAAGACGCGGAGAAATAGAAAATTCTCCGCGTCTTTTTTTCAAGTCAAGCGGAATTGATTAGAAACTGAATCTTGCCTGCAATTCAATAACGCGTCCGGCAAGTCCGCTTGTAGCTCTGCCGAAACTAAGATTTGGCTGGTCGCCGTTATTGATTCGAGTGCTGTCCGAAGCAAAACCGAAATTTTGAAGATTAAGTTTGTTAAAAGCGTTGAAAAGATTCACCCGCAAATCTAAGCCGGTGCTTTCGCTCAAACGCAACCCCTTAGGTAGATTAAATCTCTTCGATAAACTCAAATCCACATTAAAATAGCGCGGACCGCGGAAGCTGTTGCGCCCGATTCCCGGCGGATTGAGCAGGAAAGTCGCTTCGCCCGCAGCATTTCGGTTAAGTCTTGTCTGGAAGATTCGGTTACAGCCTCCCGGAGTATTTACACAGTTCGCGCCCGGAATGAAACTTCCTGTAAAGTTGCCGTTTCCGGTAAGAAATGTTTCGTTGGAAGAACTCGTTCCGTTTCCGCCGGAAAATGCAACCGGACGGAACGGTCCGAATTCCACTCCGCTTACCGAGCGAACTCCCGGACCGCTGACAACCGGCGTAAATGGAAAACCCGTGTGATATGTAAGGATTCCGCTGATCTGGAAGCCGCCGAGAAATGTTCCGACTAAATCATCACGCTTGCGGAAAAACGGTAAATCATACAATCCGAACAAGTTGAAATTGTGCGTTACGTCAAAATCCGAAGGTCCGTATTCAGTGTTATTATCAACCGGATAAGTCTGGTTGGTAACGAATCCGGGACCTTCATTCGATAAATTGTCGAGACTCTTGGCAAAACGATAATTCGCCTGAACCTGAAAACCGTTGGCAAACCGACGTTCGAGAGTTGCCAGCAAAGCATTGTATCTTGATTTCACGTCCGGTGTCGGAAGAAATACAGCCCTGAAAGCCGGATTAAGCCGTGCAAAGATAAAGTTTTGATTAACCAGACGAATCAAGTTGCGGTTTGAGCTTCCCTGATAACCAATCGTCGCCGTCAATTTGGCGGGCAATTGATATTGTGCTTCGAGGGAATAACGGAAACTTTGAGCATTCGGCTGCTCCTGCGTCGAGCCGTAAATTTCCACCGAACCGTTAAACGGCGCGCCGGTTGCCGGATTGATTCCGCCGCCTAAACGCGGATTAGCCGGAAAACTTCCGGGCGAATTACTGCCGCCCAAAGCGTAAAGAATTTGACCGTTGGCGAATGGCGAACCAAAATCCAGCGACGACGTTCCGCAGCAAATACCGAAGCGTGAAAAAAACGGCGGATTAGCGCGGGAATTGATAAAGACGACGCTCGGTATACGGTTGTAGCCGATACCGAAACCGCCGCGGATGACACCTTTTTCCTTTAACAATCCGGGACTATAGGCAAAGCCGAATTGCGGTCCGAAGTTGTTTTTATCCGGCTTAAAGAATTGGTCAACAACCGCGACTCTTGAATCAACCAAGCCGTTCGGACCAAACACGATATTACTCTGCCGGTTCAGTTCGTCTTTGATAGGCGGGAAATATTCATAACGCAAGCCTAAATTCAAAGTCAAATTCCGTCTTACCTTCCAATCGTCCTGAACGAAAAAGGCGTAATCATTCGTTTTGTAATTACGTCCGGCATCTGCCGGTGCGCCCGTTACCGGGTCGGCGTTGATTTCTTCAAAAATCGGTGTGTCGTTTGCCAGATTAAACAGTCCGACAAAACTAAAAAGCGGACGCGCTCCGCCGATAAGGCTGGTACTGTTGAAATCGAAACGAAGCTGCGTGCCGATTTTGAGCGCGTGATTGCCGATAATCCAGTTAAAAGTGTCGCTGAAATCCAAACTTTTTTCCGAAAAAACACCGGGAGTGAATTCACTTCGGGGCGCACCGAATCTAATCCGGTCAAAAGGAAGTCCCTCGACTTCGATGCGCGGAATGCCGAAATTTGCATTCGGATTCGATTCCACTTCATTAAATGAAAAACCGCTGTAATTGAAACGCGCCTGATTAAACATACTTGCAGAAATGTTGCGGTTGTAAATCAATGCTGTTGAAAAATTCAGAGGTTCTGAAATAATATCGCCTATCTGACGACTGCGCCCGGAAGTATCGGCTCCAACCCTTGAAGTCGGAGTGAAAAAAGTCGAAATTGCGATACTGTCTTTCGACGTCGCGTTGTAATCTACGCGCGTGAAGTATTGATTGCCGCTGAAAGAGTTCGGGTTTAATAAGTTAACAAATTGAACATCGGGAATGCCGTCAAAACCGCCTCCGATGTCAGAATTGCCGACTCCGCTGCCGAGCCGCAGATAATTGTTTAATGATCCGGTGAGCGAGCCTAAATCCAATCCGCCGGTTACTTCTCGACAGCGGTCGGCACCAAAACCGGCTTGAGCGCAAGTTCTTGGGATAACCGACGCTATTCGCGGCGCAATGCCGGGAGTACTGAAAACCTGCGCGGTAACTCCGTTCGGTCGCAAAGTGCGAACTAAATTGCGATATTGCTCGGTTTCGACAAAAGCTGTCGTTGTGTTACTCGAGCTGTTTCTTAAACCCTCGTAAGCAAAATAGAAAAATAATTTGTCTTTGCCGCTCGTCGTTACCGGACCGCCTTCGCCGAAATTCAAAAACGGCAATGGTCCGCCGAAGCTGCCGCCGAATTGACGTTGGCGATTTTCGACGCGCTGCATTGAACCCGGAAATTTATTAAAGGCGTTTAGTTCGGGTCCGTTATATTTGAAAAACGCGCTTCCGTGAAAATCATTGGTTCCGTTTTGGCTGACGACTTTGACGGTCGCGCCGGAATTTCGCCCGTCTTCCGCCGAATACGAACTCGAAGAGATAGTAACTTCTTTGACCGCTTCCTGGCTCGGCGTAATGACCGCGCCGCCGCCGTTGGTCTGACTGTTGACGCTGACGCCGTCTATCTGAAAATTATTAGCCGAAACGCGCTGTCCGTTCGCCGAAATCGGGACTTGATTTTCAATCTGGAAAATCGAACTGTTCGAGCCGCCCGGACCGGGTGAATTCGGCAGTCCGGTGGCATTTCCGTTACCGCCGCGCGCTCCGTCGCCGAAGATTCCCGGCGTTAATCTGGCTAATTCATACGGGTCGCGTCCGACTTGCGGAAGCCGCAGAATTTCCGCCCGGCTTAATGTGTTGTCAATATTGGCGTCTTCGGTTCTCAGCGGTTGCTGCTCGTCGTCCGTCACCGTTACTGTTTCGCTGATGCCTCCGGCTTCGAGGGCAATGTCCAACCCCTGCACGGTTTCAGCGTTGATATTATAGTTCTCAATCACCTTTTGCTTAAAGTTGGTCTGCGTCGCGGCAATTTTGTAAATGCCCGGAGCAAGCCCGTTAAAACGATAAAATCCGTCATCGTTTGATATGGTTTGAACTTCTTTACCGGTTTCGACATTTGTCAAAACGACAGTCGCACCGGCGACGGAAGCACCGTTAATATCAGATACGGTTCCTTGTAATGCCGCTTTAAACTGAGCGTCGGCAATCAGCGCAAAACACAAAATCAGAACGCTGCAACTTAAAAAGCGTAATAATCGGGGAAACTTTCGGTTCATAGAAAACACCTCCAGAGCAATTTTTTTTAGAAAACCAGAAATTAGAAAATCAGAAATTGATTGTTAGAATTTTTTCAAACGATTGTCTGAAAGTAGATTAGTAAATCGTTTCAGTAAATCGTTTTAGTAATGTTACATTTTTATAACACAAGTAAAAGTTTGAGTCAACACAAAGCATAAAAACATTGACGAAAAAGTAAAATATCAGCCTATTCTTGTCTTATCGGGTTTATTTATGCGAAACTTACGAAATGTCGGGCAAAATGAAAAAATATAACAATTCCAAAGGTTTTTCAGAAGTTTTGACAAAGGAAAAAGCGGTTAGCTTAAAAGACCTCGCCGCGTCGCTCAAACTTTCGCCGACGACGGTTTCATTAGTCTTAAATTCCGCGCCGACGGCGGATTCCATTCCGCAAGCAACTCAAGACCGCGTTTTTGAAGCGGCTCGTAATCTGAAATATCGTCCAAACCACATTGCCCGTTCGCTTCGCGCCCAACGTACGCATACGGTCGGCGTTTTGATTCCCGAAATGAGCGACGGTTATTCGGCAACTGTTTTGAGTGGCGTCGAAGAAAAACTTCTCGAAGAAGGTTATTTTTATTTTGTCGTCAGCCATTGGCATCGGGAGGAAATTATCGAACGCCATTCGCGTTTTTTTGTTGACCGCTGCGTCGAGGGAATTTTGGCGGTGGATACGCCGCAAAATCACCAAATCTTTTTGCCCGTCGTTTCAATTTCGGGACACGATGATACGAAAGGCGTTACGAACATTGTCTTAAATCACGAACAAGCCGGACTGCTGGCGGTTGAACATCTTGTCAAACTCGGACATAAAAAAATCGCCGTTATCAAAGGACAAACATTTAGCTCCGATACGAAAGTTCGCTGGAATGCGGTTCGGGAAGCGGCGGCGCGGTTTGAAATTCCGATTAAAACAACTTTGGTTTCGCAACTTGTCGGAACAAATCCGACACCCGAAACCGGATATGTCGCAGCCAAAGAATTGTTGGCGAAAAATTCCGATTTTACGGCGCTTCTCGCTTTTAACGATATTTCCGCCATCGGCGCAATCCGCGCTCTGCGTGAAGCCGGATACAAAGTTCCGCAAGATATTTCCGTCATCGGTTTTGACGATATTTACGCGGCGGAATTTCATCATCCGTCTTTGACGACAATCCGCCAACCGCTTAAGGAAATGGGCATCCTCGGTGCAGAATATCTCTTGAAAAAAATCCGCGAAAATGCGAACGATGAATTTCCCGCCAACGTAATCGTTGAACCGGAATTGATAGTGCGTCAATCAACTGCTCGAGCCGTCAAGTAAAAATCGGATTATGCCATTAAACGGTCAGCAAATTTTGACGGCGGATGAAACCAAATCCGCCCGCATTTTTTCTTACCTGAGTTTCATTTTAATCGGTATTGTCAATACTTTTTTAGGTCCGATTTTGCCATTTCTCTCCGAAAAATGGACGATTAACGACACGCAGGCGGGATATTTTCTCGCCGCGCAATCTCTCGGCGGAATGTGCGGCACAATTACAACTTCCCTTTTATTTTCAAAAATCGGCTCTCGTTGGATTTTGTCCGGCGGTTACGGCTTATTGGCTCTTTCGTTGTTGGGAATTGGCAGTGATATTTGGGAAATCGGGCTTTTGTCATCGCTGGTGAACGGCGTCGGCATCGGGTTTATTATCCCGACCACGACGCTGATTGTTTCACAAGCCGCGAAAGAAAATCGCGCCGCCGCGATAAACATCCTCAATTTCTTCTGGGCTTTCGGGGCAATTATCAGTCCTTTGCTTTTTTTCAATCTGGATTCACAAACACGATTAAATCTTCTCTTAATCGTGCTGATGGTTGCGTGTTCGATATTTTTTGTTTTTCTCTTTAAGCAAAATGATTTTCGTTTAGCCGCCGACGGCGCAAAATCGCTTTTACGATGGACGGAAAAACTACTCCTTCTCGGCGCGGCGCGGCTCTATGCGCTGACGATATTCCTGCAAATCGGCATTGAAGCCTCTTTGGGCGGTTGGCTGGCGACTTACTCCAAGCGTTTGACGAATTCCGAATTGTGGCTTTTAATACCGGCGCTCTATTGGGCGGGATTTTTATCGAGCCGCCTGATTTCATCTTTTTATTTGCAGCGATTTAGTGAAAAATCTTTAATTTTAGTCGGTTTGTCGCTGGTAATTATCGGACAAACATTTATCATTTCGGCAAGTGAGATTAATCTCGCTTCGATTGGAGCAATTTTGACCGGCTTTGGAACTGCGCCGATTTTCCCGACGACAATTGCTATTCTTTCGGCAAAATTTGAGAAAAAAGCTCCCGAACTCATCAGCTATATGTTTTTGTTGGCGGGTTTGAGCGGAATGATTTTTTTATGGTTGATTGGTTATACGGCTGCCGTTACAGGCAATTTAAAAACCGCGCTCTTTATTCCGCTCGGGTGCGGCGTAGTTTTGTTTTTTCTGCATTTTTTTACGCAAAATAACAGCCGCGACTGAAACGTGAGAAGAATACCAAAATCATTTTTGTAAAATTTTACTCCTGTTTATTTTAATTAACCCAAGTTGCCGGTTATTAAATGTTAAAGATTTTTGCCCGCGAAATACGCGAAAATCGCTAAAATTAAAACAACTACCGGAACATTCGGTGTTTTCTGTTTCTTTTTTTCGTGTGTTTGGCGTGTTTCGCGGGCAAATTTTCTTAACCGGCAACTTGGGTTAATTACTGTAAATTTTCTTAAAACTTTTCGCCGTATCTTCCGTATATCAATCTTGAGGGCAACGCTCGGAAGTGTTTTTTGAAACTTTTCAAAGTTTCAGCGTTGGCTTTTGGCAAATGCTTCTCTTTATCATAATTTTTTTCGCAATGGTGATTGCCGTCGGAGTTTCGGCAGTCGTCGGGTTTTCGGTTTATCTGAAACGCCGCCCAAAATCTCTCAAATCCGATAATCAAACACAATTTGCCGAACTACCGCCAAATCGCAGTCTGTTCACGCCGGCGGACGAAGAAATTCGTGCGTTTGAACGTGAAGAAAATGCGGCAATGCAGGCAAAAGAGCGCGAAGAAGCTCGTCGGTTAGCAGCGGAAAAAATTGAAAAAGTTCACGATTGCGAGAAAATTTGGCGCATTTCACCCGATAAACGAAAGACAATCGAATTGCTTCGGCTTTCTTCCGAATCGGAAAATGCCGAAACCTTTTCCAAAATTGCGGAAAGTGTGATAAAAGTTTGGTGTGAAAAGCAAATTGAAAACTTGACCGCCGATGATTTGGCTGATTTGTTAGACAGTCATCTGAGAACTCTCCCCCAACAGGAAAGAACTTCGGGCGCGATTTTTTGGTTGAAACAGGAAATCACGGATTTGCGCTTGAAGTCAGAGTTATGAGTCTGGAAAGTCTGGAAAGTCTGGAAAGTCTGGAAAGTCTGGAAAGTCTGGAAAGTCTGGAAAGTCTAGGAAGTCTGGAAAGTCAAAACCTTCTTTCTTCCTAGACTTCCTAGACTTCCTAGACTTCCTAGACTTTAAGAGAGGAAAATACAATGGATAATGTTACAGGTTTAATCGTCTTAGGCGTGATTGTCTTAATCGCGCTGGCTATCGTTTGGTATGTGATTACGCGCTTTTTGGTGAACGTCGGCGCGCAGGAAGTAGCCATCAAAGAGCGTCGTTATCTTGGCAAAAGAATGCCGCAAGGTCGCGTCGTCGCCACCGACGGCGAAGTCGGGATTCAAGCCGACGTTTTAAAGCCCGGACTGCATTTCGTTTGGTATCCGGTCGAAACGGTTGTGCGGAAAGTTCCGCTCGTCGAAATCGGCGCGGACGAACTCGGCATTATCGAAGCGATTGACGGCGAGCCGATGCAGACCGGCTCGATCTTCGCGCCTGACCGGGCGCAGAACACGCACAACAATTTCCAGGACCCGATTGCGTTTATTAAACAAGGCGGCGTGAAAGGCATTCAACTGCGAATTCTGCCGCCGGGAAAATGGGCGATTCACCCGTTTTTGTTTCGCGTTTCGATTGCGAAAGCGGCGACGATTCCGCCGGGAAAAGTCGGCATCGTCGTTTCCGCCGACGGCGCGCAGCTCGATGCCGGACGGCTGCACGGCATCGCCACCAAAGGACACAAAAACTTTCAGGACGCGGAGAGCTTCATTTATAACGGCGGACAAAAAGGCGCACAAGTCGAAGTCTTAACGCCCGGAACTTACCGCATTCACACGAATTCTCTCGCGCTCGACGACCCCAATGATATGCAGCCCGGCATTTTCAACATCCGGCTGGTTGACGCAACCATTATTAGCGAAAATCAAATCGGTCTGGTCGAAGCGTTAGACGGCGCGCCGCTCGACCCGCGCGATTACGTGGCGCAAGCCGTCACCGGACACGATAATTTTCAGGACAGCAACGAATTCATTTCGCAGGGCGGACAGCGCGGACCGCAGAAAGATATTTTGCTGCCGGGAACTTATTACATCAACCCGATGGTTTTCAAAGTGATTCCCGAAACGGCGAAAGAGGTTAAACCGGGCGAAGTCGCCGTGATTGTTTCAAACGTCGGCAAAGACCCGTCCGAAGAAATCCGCAAAGCGATGGCGGCAAAAGTGCGCGAACGGCTCGAACGCGAAGAGGAAGAACAAATCCAACGCGCTGCCAAACAGCTTGATAAAGTTGACGGCGACGGAGTTTCCATCGAAGAAATCAAAGCCGAACTGCAAGCCGACGGCGACCCGGCGGACAAACGGCTCGACAGCGGAGCGCACGAAGCGTATGTCGTGCCGGAAGGCTTTCGCGGCATTCAGGAATCGGTTGTCGGACCCGGACGTTACTACATCAACACGCTCGCGGTCACGCCGATAATTATTCCGACGACGAATATGACTGTCGA
This sequence comes from Pyrinomonadaceae bacterium, assembly GCA_050998795.1. GTDB lineage: Bacteria > Acidobacteriota > Blastocatellia > Pyrinomonadales > Pyrinomonadaceae. The sequence goes on along the minus strand of JBPCPU010000062.1, from coordinate 11,923 downwards.
ATGGACGGCGGAAGATGTCGCCCAATCGTTCGACCCGTTCGCCGTGATTTCCAAAGACGGTTTCACGATGCAGTTGGAAGTCCGCGTCGTCTTTCGCGTCAAGCCCGAAGACGCGCCGTTTATGGTGGCGAAAATCGGCAGCACGGATAAATTAGTTCAAAACGTGATGCACCCGTTGATTGATTCGATTTTCAGAAATCAAGCATCGGAAAGTTCGGCGATGGCGTATCTGCAAAACCGCCACGAAGAACAGGAACGCGCCGAAGCCAGAGTTCGGATGCACCTTTTGAAATATCACGTTGATGTCGTCAACGTCTTGATTTGCCACATCCATCTGCCCGAAGAATTGATGAAAACGCAGACGGAAAAAATTCTCGCCGAGCAGAAACAGGGAATGTTCAACGCCCAGCGCGAAGCCGAAATCAAACGCATCGAACTCGAAAAAACCAGCTCGCAAGCCGACAATCAGCGCAGCCTGATGGAAGCGACGGTCGGCGTGGAAATCTCCGCCAAACGCTCGGAACAGCGCAAACGCGAAGCCGAAGGCGAAGCCTATTACATCTCCGAAACGGGTAAAGCCGAAGCCGAAAAAATGCGGCTCATCGGCGAAGCGCAAGGCGTTGCCTACAACGAACAAGTCAACGCGCTCGGCTCAAACGGCGTGGCGTTAATCGAAACCTTAAAAGTCATCGGCGAAAAAGGCGTTCGCATCACGCCCGACATTATGGCTTCGGGCGGCAACGGAAACGGCGACGGCGGAGGCATCGGCACTTTACTTTTACTGAATTTGTTCCGCGACCAGGTGAATAAAAACAGCGATAAAGGTAATGCAACGGAAAATGTCGGAACGACCAACGGCGCGAAGTAGAAAGACAAATTCAAAAAAATTGCGGCTGTTTCGACAACGGGACAGCCGTTTTTCTTGCCGGTAAAGCAAAAAGACGCTATAATTTTTCGGCTTCAAAATTGAACAAAATTCAACCTGCAAAACATCGGTAACGAAAAGTGTTAATTAGTGTTCGGCATAAACAATCTCAGCATTTGATTCGTGGTTTGTTCGCATTAACTGCTGCGCTCGCGTTGGTCTTCGCTTTAACTGCAACACTTCACGCCGAACGACTGCCAATCAAAACTTACACGGTCGCCGACGGTCTTTTGCGCGACAATGTTTATAAAATCAAACAAGATTCGCGCGGCTTTTTGTGGTTCTGCACCGCCGAAGGTATTTCGCGTTTTGACGGTTATGCTTTTACAAATTTCACGACCGCCGACGGTTTGCCCGAACGCCACGTCAACGATTTTCTCGAAGCCAAAGACGGCGCAATCTACATCGCTACCGACGGCGGACTCGCCCGATTAAATCCGACGGGAATTCGCGCTTCGTTTGAAGAATCGAAACAAATCCCAAATCCCGAATCGCAAATCCTAAATCCCGACAAATCGCTTTTCACCGTTTATCTGCCCGACAACGAACGCGCCAAAGAAATCACCGTTTTGTTTGAAGACGAAAGCGGACGTATTTTCATCGGCACGAGCGACGGGCTTTATGAATTGGCGAAGGCGGACGGGCAGACAAAACTCGAACTCGTAAATTTGGGCGAACCGGCGAGCGGCGAAGAGCGGCTCGGCATCAACACGATTATCAAAGACCGGCGCGGCGCGATGTGGATTGGCACGAGCGGCAAAGGTTTATTCCGCCTTTTGCCGAATGGTGAAGCCGAACATTTCACCGCCGAAAATGGTCTGTCCGAGACTAACATTTCTACTTTGCTCGAAGATAAAAGCGGGCGAATTTGGGTCGGATTGCGTCCGGGTTACAGCGCGGGTTTGTTCCTGCTGGTTGCCGAGCCAAACAAAAATCAAATTATCGTCGAGCGGCATTACACGGCGAAAGACGGTTTACCCGACAAATGGATTGTGGCTTTGTTCGATGCGAGCGACGGCAAATTTTGGGTCGGCACGGCGCGCGGTTTGTGTTTATGGCAAGCGGGCGCGAATTCGGTTTGCAAGACTTACGCGCCCGAAAACGAATTGTCCGCGACGGAAATTTTTAGCATCCTCGAAGATAAAGACAAAAATCTCTGGATCGGAACGCGCTACGGTTTGAAGAAGTGGGCGCGATACGGCTTTACGACTTTCACCGAACCAAACGGAACGGTGAGTAAGATTGTCAATTCAATTTTTGAAAACGGCGCGGGCGAGCTTTTCGCCAGCTTTAACGACGGAGTTATTCGCACCGTCAGCCGTTTCGACGGCGAAAAATTTAAATTCGTCAAGCCGAACTTTCCTCCCAATGTGTATTACGGTTGGGGTTGGAAGCAAACCGTCTGGCAAGACCGCAGCGCGGGCGATTGGTGGTTTCCGACCGGAAAAGAACTTTTCCGATTTCCGCGACCGGCGCGGTTTGAAGATTTAGCAAAAAGCACGCCGCAAAGAATTATAGTCGGCACGAAACAAGCGGAAATTTTCCGATTCTACGAAGATTCGCGCGGCGATTTTTGGGTTTCAGTCCTCGGAGAGGCGATTGAATTGTGGCGTTGGCAGCGGAACACAAACGTCTGGCACAATTACACGACGGAGTTGGGTATCGAGAGATACCGCGTCGTCTCGGTGTTTGTCGAAGACCGCGCGGGAAATCTCTGGATTGGCACGGGAACTGACACGGACAATGCCGCGCTGATTCGCTACCGCGACGGGCAATTTAGAGTTTTTCCGCAAAGCGAAAACGAATTGCTCGCGGGCTGGATGCGCGATTTGTTCGTTGACGGCAAGGGCAGGCTGTGGATTGCCGACACCGCGACCGGCGTTCTGCGGCTCGACGATGTGAACGCCGACCGATTAAATTTCACGCGCTACACGCCCGCCGAAGGTCTTTCGAGCATCGGCGTTTCGTGCCTCACCGAAGACGCTTTCGGGCGAATCTATATCGGCACGGGACGCGGGCTTGACCGCCTTAATCCCGAAACCGGACAGATAGAAAATTTCACGACCGCCGACGGTTTGCCGAACAGCAATGTTGAAATCGCTTACCGCGACCGGCAAAATAATCTCTGGTTTGGAACGACGGGCGGCTTGGCGCGATTCGTTCCCGAACCGACCAGGCAAAGACAACCGCCGAACATTCTCATTATGGGTTTGCGCGTTTCCGGCGTTCCGCAAGCCGTTTCGGTTTTGGGCGAAACGACAATTCCGCCGCTCGAACTCGCTTCGGACGAGCGGCAAATCACGATTGATTTTCTCGGTTTGGGCGCGAGTCCGGGCGAGCGATTAAAATACGAATATCGGCTCGGCGAATCCGAATGGATACCGACGGCGGAGCGCACGGTGAATTTTGCGAATCTCGCGTCGGGCGAATCTCTCTTTGAAGTTCGCGCCGTGACCGCCGATAGAATTTACAGTCAAACTCCGGCTGCGCTGGCGTTTCGCATCGCAACTCCGATTTGGCAGCGCACGTGGTTCATCGCCGCGCTGCTGGTTTTGACCGCGTTTGTGATTTACGGTTTTTATCGTTTTCGGCTGTCGCGCCTGCTCGAAGTCGCCAATATGCGAACCAGAATCGCTACCGATTTGCACGACGACATCGGCGCGAATCTGACTAAAATCGCCATTTTGAGTGAAGTCGCGCAGCAGCAGTCAGGTGTAATTTCAAACGGCAACGGCAAAGATAATTTGTTCGGCTCGGTCGCCGAAATTTCGCGCGAATCGGTTTCGGCGATGGGCGATATTGTCTGGGCAATCAACCCGAAAAAAGACAGCTTGCTTGGTTTGACGCGCCGGATGCGGCAATACGCCGAAGAAATTTTGGAGCAGCGCGATATTAATTTGGAATTTAACGCGCCGTTTGTCGAGCCGGATGTAAAGCTCGACGCAAATATCCGGCGCAACGTCTATCTGATTTTTAAGGAATCAGTCAATAACATCGTGCGTCATTCAAACGCCTCCGCCGTCACAATTGATTTCCACCTCGCGGACAAAGAATTGATTTTGCAAATCGCCGACGACGGCGACGGTTTTGACCCGTTGCGGGAATATGACGGCAACGGTTTGCCGAGCATCGAAAAACGCGCCGAAGATTGCGGCGGACGGTTGGAAATAGATTCTGCGACGGGCGCGGGAACGAAAATCGTTTTGCGCCTCAAGTTGAAATCCGCTGTTTGGTCTTGGCGTTAAATTTCGCGTTCCCGTCGCTGAAAGCGACACACATTATAGCCCAGCGAGAATCGCCGGGTAAGTTACACAAAAGATTCCGTCGCTGAAGGCGACGAACAATAGTGCGAAAGGTGTTCGTCGCCTTCAGCGACGGAAGGTCTTTTTAACCGCCAACCTAGCGATTCTCGCTAGGCGGCGAAGCGGTGTTATTAGTCGCCGTTGGCGACAAAAACTCGAATTTTCAACACTTTTGACTTGTGTAGATACTAATGGCTCAAGCTAGTGGCAATTTAAAAAGCATTACTTTTAATTCACTACCAAATTCACGCTACCTACATAATCTGGTAGGGCGACAAATCAACTGATTCGGCTTACACTCGTTTGATGCTAACCGAAACGATGCCGATAATTTCAGAAAATCAACTGCCGATAACTGCCGCTATCAAAGTCGCTATTATCGAAGATTTGCGCGAAGTGCGCGAAGGTTTGGCGATGCTGATTAACGGCACGAGCGGTTTTGCGTGCGTCGGACGCTTTCGCTCGATGGAAGATGCGATTGCGAATTTGAGCCGCGAACAGCCCGACGTGGTTTTGACCGACATCGGCTTGCCCGGAATGGACGGCATCGCCGGTATTAAAATTTTGAAAGAGCAATTTCCCGATTTGCCGGTTCTCGCGCTGACGGTTTATGACGACGACGAGCGGATTTTCGCCGCCTTGTGCGCCGGAGCGTGCGGCTATCTGCTCAAGAATACGCAGCCCGCTCGTCTGCTCGAATCCTTGCGCGAAGTCCGCGCGGGCGGTGCGCCGATGTCGCCGGAAGTGGCGCGGCGCGTCATCACTTTGTTTCAAAATTTCACGCCGCCGCAAAACGCCGCTTATCATCTGACGCCGCAGGAAAAGGAATTGCTCAAAATGCTCGTCGAAGGACACAGCTACAAAACCGCCGCTTACCAACTCGGCATCAGCATCCACACCGTTTCCTTTCATCTCCGCAACGTCTATGAAAAGCTCCGCGTCCACTCGAAATCCGAAGCCGTCGCCAAAGCCCTGCGCGAGCAAATCGTCTGAAAAATCACCATTTCCGTTTAGCAGGTAAGTAAAAGTTTTCAGGCATAAAAAATTGCCAAGATGCGCGATATTTCTTGGTTTTTACTTTTGCCTTATTGCTTCTCTACCCGCATACATTCGTAGTTATATTGTCCGCCCGTATTTCGTAAAATTTGAACTGTTCAATTTTTAACGCAGTGCGCGAGGAGAGAAATATGATGTCGGGAAAATCTGTTTTGCGGTGTGTCCTTATCGGTTTTGTATTCGTCGCTTTGACGATAAGCGCGGCGCGAGCCGCAAATTTCACGGTCAATAACAACGCCGACACTTCGGATGTGGCGGCGGGCAACGGCATCTGCGCCGACACGAACGGCAATTGCACTTTGCGGGCGGCTGTCGAGGAAGCAAACGCGCTCGCCGGCGGCGACGCGATTGACTTTGCCGCGAGTTTGACGAACGAGACAATCACGTTGACGAGTGAAATTGTCATCGCCAACAACGGCACGCTGACAATCAACGGGCTGGGCGCAAATGTCCTGACGATTAACGGCGGCGCGGGAACAAACCGCATCTTTTCCACGAATGCCGCAACCGTCGTCACTATCAAAAATGTTACCTTGACGGGCGGCAACGGCACAGGCGCGACAGCTAACGGCAGTGGCGGCGCGATTTACGCCAACGGCGGGACGCTCGTGCTGGACGGTGTTTTTGTCGCCGCCAATACTATCACTCCACAATTCACCGACGGCGGCGGCGTATATTTCAATGGCGGCAGCAGCCATCAAATCGTCAATTCGACCTTTTCCGGTAATGTTTCCGGCTTATCCGGTAATTGCGGCGGTTTTTTCAACAGCGGCACGCTCACCGTCACCAACTCAACCATTTCCGGCAACTCGGCACTTCCAACCGGCAATGGCGGCGGTTTTGGCGGCGGCTTTTGCAGCAGAAACAACACGACGCTGCGAAACGTGACCGTTTCCGGCAACTTCGGGGGAAACACCTTCGGCGGCGGAATCTATCACAGTGGCGGAACGCTCAATCTCGCCAACAGCATCGTCGCCGGTAACACGGAAGGACAAGGCATTCGCCCGGATATTTACTTTGACGGCAACGGCGCAGTCACAACGTCGGGCTACAATCTCATCGGCGACAACAGCAGCGTCGCGGCAACATTTCCCGCCGGAAATCCGAACGCCAACAACGATATTGTCGGCACAAACGCCGCGCCGATTAATCCGAGGCTCGCGCCTTTGGGCAATTACGGCGGCGCGACTTTCACACACGCGCTGCTGCAAAATTCTCCGGCTCTCGACGCGGGCAACAACTGTGTCCTGACGGCGAACGGCTGCGGCAACGGCAACGCTGCTTTGAGCTTTGACCAGCGCGGCACGGGCGCACCGCGCAAAATCGGCGCGGCGGTTGACATCGGCGCATACGAGCGCAACATCACTTTCGACCAATCCACTTTGCCGAACGGCAACACGGGCGTGCCTTACAATCAAACTTTAACCGCCGCCAGACAGACGAGTTTTGCCGAATTCGGCGGCTACGAGCAAACGCCGGACAGCCCCGCCGCGCCGTTCACATTTTCAATTATTCCGATCGCCGGACAACAACTGCCGCCCGGATTATCGCTCGCCTCGAACGGCACGATTTCCGGCACGCCGACGCAAACCGGAACTTTTACTTTTACCGTCAAAGCAGCCGACGCGGACACAATGGCGGGCGCACAGCAATACACAATCCAGATTACCGCGCCGACCGCCGCTTCTGTTTCGGTTTCCGGCAGAGTCCTGACCCCGACGGGCAGAGGCTTGAGCAATGCGTTTGTCGTGCTGACGGATATGAACGGCGATGCCCGCACGACGCGCACATCTTCGTTTGGTTATTATCGTTTCGACGATGTGGCGGCAGGCGAAACTTACATAATGAGCGTCAGGTCAAAACGCTTCAGCTTTGTGCCGCGAGTCGTCACGGTGACGGAAGAATTGAACGATTTGAATTTTACGGCTGAACCTTGAGGCTGGAAGCTCGAAAACCGAAGCCGTCGCCAAAGCCCTACGCGAAAAAATAGTCTAGCGTTCGGAGTCCCGCCTTTAGGCGGAATTCTTCGCTCCTCAACTAATTCCGCCTAAAGGCGGGACTCCGAACGTCTACCTACTCGTTTGAGTAGTTACATCGGTTGCTCGTCGGCATTAAAATAAACTCCATTAGACGGCAACCGAATAATAATCTTGACGAAAAGGAAGGCATGATGAAAATAACAATTATTTTAGCGGCATTTTTTTTAACGGCATTTTTCAATGTCAGCGCAAACGCGGCGAGTTTTTCGAGCCTTAAGAACGGCGGCTGGAATGATCCCTGCACTTGGAATATGGAAAACCCGGCGGGTTCTGGTCAGTGTCCGGGAGGCACTCCCGGCGCGGGCGACAGCGTCCAAATCACTCACACCGTTAGCGGCACAGGTTTTTGTCAGAGTCTTATGCTGATAGGTACGATAAATGGCGGGGTATCGGTTTCCGGACCCGCGACGATTGCCGGAGGAACTGTGGGTGCGAATGCGACTCTCATCGTCGGTGGTGAAACAACGGTCTTCGATGGCATTCTAAACGGTCTTATGGAAACGAAGGGCATCCGCGTTGAGGGAACATTCAGCGGTTCGGGCAGTATTACGGTTGCGGGAAGCGCGCCAAACACCACCGTACTTTTCATCAATAACGGCTCGGTCGCAGTTAACGATGTTATATTCGGCTATATCGGTCAGACATTTGATTACGGCGTTACCGGCACAGGGTCGTTCAATCTCGGCAACTTCTTTGAGATCACCGGCTCGAACAGACTCAACATATCAGGCGCAGGAACGATAAGCGCATATGGTCTCAGAATAGGTTCTGGCAGCACGCTCTTTGTCAATACCGCGCTGACGTTTAGTGGCGGCTCAATTGGAGTTCCGTCTTCGAGCAGCCTCGTTATCAACAGCGGCAGCTTAACTTTCAACGGAGCTAATTTTGTTAATTACGATGGCGGCACAGTTGACCTCGGCAGCAGCACTCTGAATTTCAATGGGACGGGATACTTCATCAACCTCGGAACGATTGCAGGAACCGGCACGGTCAGGTTTGCGCCGAGCGACGGAACGGCTGTGTTCGGTCATCAAGGGACGAATTTTGCGCCCGGCGTAACCATCGCCTCCGGCACGGTTGAATATCAATATACCGGCGCGATTAACGGACCGCTCGTGATAGATGCGGGAGCGACGTTGGCGTTGAACGGTAATTTGACAGTCAACAACGACGTGACGGTCAACGGCACATTAAACCGCACCGCCGGCAGTAACTTCCCGGCTGCTCTGTTCTTTCAGGGCGGCACGTTTACCAACAACGGCGCGATAACCGGCGACGCACCCGTGAGCTTCGGTATCTTCGGGAGCAACCCGCCCGTCGCGCAGAACCTCGCCGGTGCCGGCACCTGGACGGGCAGTAGAAGTTTGTCAATTAACTTTTCCACCGTGACGCTCCTGAATAATGTTACCTACGACGGCGGAGAACTGTATATTGAAGGCAGGCTCAACACGGGCGCGTTCACGCTCAGTTTGCCATGCAACGTCGCTTGGAGCGGCAGCGGCGATGTCGTCGGCAACGTCCGCCGCACAAATCTCGCGGCGTGTCCGGGCGCAATCATCGCCTACGGCAATCCGTTCACGACGATTCAATTCACATCCGGCACGCCGCCGACAGAGATGACGGTGAATGTCAGTTTGACCGCGCCTCCCGGTTTCCCGAACGCAGTAGGTCGCACATACCAGATTACGCCCGTCGGCGGCAGCGGCTACACGGCGACTTTGCGACTGCATTATCTCGATTCGGAACTCAACGGCAACAGCGAATCAGCCTTGCAACTATGGAGAAGAGACGGAACGAGTTGGAACGCGCAAGGAGCGACCAACCGCAACACAACGCAAAACTGGGTCGAATTCGCCGGAGTAACGCAGTTTTCACCGTGGGCGATTGCCAACAACGCGCCGCCAACCGCCGCCAGCGTTTCGGTATCGGGACGAGTTTTGTCGGCGGCAAACGGCAGAGGAGTCTTTGGTGCGCGTGTAACTTTGGTTGACGCGAACGGCGCAACGCGCTACGCGATGACCAACCCATTCGGTTATTACCGTTTCAATGAAGTCGCGGCGGGCGAAACTTATATTTTCACGGCGACGCACAAACGCTACCAATTCGCGCCGCAAGTCGTCAGCGTAACGGAAGAATTGACGGAATTGAATTTTGTAGCCACCGAAGGGAAAGTATTCTGATAGGACTTTCGCTTGAAGTGGACTCTGCCGTGCAGAAGCCCGCACGAAGTAAGGGCGCAAACACACTTACTTCGTGCGTGTTTCTGCATTTCAAGCGAAAGTCCTGTCTGATTACTCTCCAATCGGTTGAGAGGCGGCAAGGAGCCGAAAAACATACAAGTCCGCTCAAAAACCGAAGCCGTCGCCAAAGCCCTGCGCGAGCAAATCGTCTGAAGAATCACCATTCCGCCTTTTCTCTACCTACATATATTCGCAGGTATATTTCCGCTTGCTTTGCGTTAAAATTGAACAGTTCAATTTTTAATGCAAGTTTCGAGGAGAAAAACTATGATTAAAAAATCATTTTTACAAAGTATTTTTATCGCTCTGATTTTTGTTTGCTTGACGGCAAACGTCGCTTTCGCGCAGACGACGGCGTTCAATTATCAAGGCAAATTAACCGACAGCGGAACGCCGCAGGCAATTTACCAAATGGAGTTTCGCTTGTACGGCTCGGCAGGCGGCAACGACCAAATCGGCGCGACCATTACCAACGGCAATGTGGCGGTCAATCAAGGCGTGTTCACCGTCCTGCTCGATTTCGACACGTCGGCTGGCGCACCGGCTTTTCCGGGCGCGGACAGATTTCTGCAAATCTCCGTTCGGCGAAGCGCGAGCGAAAGTTTCGTGACGCTGAACCCGCGTCAGCAAATCACTTCGTCGCCGTATTCGATTCGCACTTTGAGTGCCACATCCGCCGATGCGCTTTCCGGCAGTTGCATCGGTTGTGTAACAAACGCGCAGATAAATTCGATTGACGGCGGCAAGGTTACCGGAACTGTGGCAAATGCCGCCAACGCGCAAAACGTGACGGGTGTTGTCGGAGTATCGAACGGCGGGACGGGTTTATCATCGTCGGGCGCGGCGGGCAATTTCCTGCGCAGCAGCGGCGGAACCTGGACGAGTTCGGCTTTGCAGGCGGCGGACATTCCGGCGGGCAACGCGAATTACATTCAAAATCAATCGGCAGTGGCGCAAAGCGCGTCAATGCGCATTGACGGTCAGATTCGCACCGGCAATATGTTGCGCGTCGGTTCTGAAACGGGAACGACGAATGTTCCGGGCGAATTCATAACCGGCTTCGGCGGTCTGGTGATTCGCCGCATTGAGTCCAGAAACTTAAACGGCGTTATTGCCAGAACAGATGTTTTACAACTTGGGCGCGACGGAACAGCCGCGGGTCTTTGGATTTACTATTCTGCGGCATTGACATCGCCCCAGACAGTTCATTGCACGGGAGTAAATTCGTCCGGGGCGACCGTCAATTCGCGCAGAATGTTACCCGTCGGCACTCCTTCGGGCGGGATACAAATTTATAGCGACGCGCAAAATTTGGAATATGTTCAATGCTCATTTGGAGACACCTTCAATGATAAACACGTGACGCAAGTCGTTCTCCAACGGTATCAGAACGACAGTTATTGGATTGGCACGGTTACCTCAACCTATAACCAATAGCTTTTCAAATCCAAGAGGAGAAAATAAACGATGAAAAATCGAAAAATTAAATTTGCGGCGGCGCGGGGAATAGAGCATCAATTTTCAACTTCGGTTGTTTGAGGAAACGCGCGATGAAAAAGATTCGCAAGTTTGGCGAGAAATCGGCTGCATCCGTTCCCGGTCTCAGCTTTCGGCGATGTTGCAACAGTGCGGCGAAAGCGGCGCGAGCAAGATAAAACAATCGGTCACGCGCGGGCGGCGAGTAAAACAAACGTCGCCAAAGGAGTGAGAAATAGTTTGGAGTTCCGCCTTATGTTCTTTGATAAATAAATCCGACAAAAAAATTAAAAGGCTTTTCGCCGGGAGCGCACGCATCCTGACGTGCTGCGTCGCTTGACGAGCGGCGTAAAAGCCTTTGCCTCAGCTCGACTTTGCAGCCAAGTCTTTATTCGCGCTGTCGCGCTCAGCACGCCGCGGATGCGCGCGCTCCCGGCGAAAAGCGGACTTTTTATTGTCGGATTTATTCTTCAAAGAATATTAGAGCGGTTACGGATTGAGTGTCAGGTATGAAAGGCAGAAGCCCGACTGTCAAGGAGGGCTAAATTCAAAGACAGCCCTTGCTGACGCGCGGGCTTCCGCCCCGTATATTCAAACTTTAACCGCTCCAGGCGGCAGGTAATTTGCCGGTCATCTGAAATCGCTAATCAACACGACATCGCGCACTTCGCGTCCGCGGGTGAAGGCGAATTGTTTGCCGTCGGGCGACCATTCGTATTGATAAAGTTTTTCGGCGGGCAAGCCTTCGAGTAATTTGACCTGAGTCTTGATTAGAAAATTATGTAATCTCCAAAAAATGAGTAGAATGATTTTGAGAAAAACACTGCTCAAAAATAAGGAGATTACACAATGAGAAGTATAAAAGAACAATTAGTTTTAGTCTAT
>JBPCPU010000121.1:0-10759 GCA_050998795.1 Pyrinomonadaceae bacterium | reverse complement strand
TGATAGGACGAATGAAATTCAACCAAATCCAAACGGTTGCCGAAACGGTCGTGCGTCTTTAAGATTGGCAAATTTTTATTGGCTGAATTTCCGAGTTCGAGCGTTTCGGCTTTCCCCAAAATCTCGCCGAATTGACGGGCGTGTTCGTTGTTCCACGCGCCGCCGTTCTGACGGACGGCTTCCCGCAAAGCCGCGTCCGTCGTGAATAAATTGTAATTTTCCAAAATCGGCGATTGATTAAATGATTTATCAAACGCGAAACGGGCGGTTTCTGTCATTCGTTTGCCTCGATGGTTAAATTAAATTACTTTATAACGTGGCTTTAAAACAAGCATTCATCAGGACAATTTTTATTATTCGTGCATTTTTATGAAATTTAATTCGACATTTCAAACCTATTGTTCGCACGCCAGCCGCTTGCTGTTTTTATTTCTCCTCTTTGCTCCAATTGCCGACGCCCAATGGCAAAAGCAAACAGTTGACACCAAAGCGAGTTTGCGCGGGCTTGCCGTAGTTAATGAAAAAATCGTTTGGGCGAGCGGCACGGGCGGAACATTTTTAAAAACAATTGACGGCGGAAAGACTTGGACAATCGGCAAAGTTCCCGATGCCGACCGGCTTGATTTTCGTGATGTCGAAGCGTTTGATGCGAACACGGCTTATCTTTTGAGCATCGGCGGCGGCGAGAATTCGCGGATTTACAAAACGATTGACGGCGGCGCGACCTGGAAACTGCAATTTAAGAACACGAATGAAAAAGCGTTTTTCGATGCGCTCGCTTTTTGGGATTCTCGAAACGGAATTGCGATGAGCGACCCGGTGAACGGCAAATATTTTTTGATTGGAACAAAGGATGGCGGCGCGACCTGGAAATCTTTGGACACTGATAAAATGCCGAATGCAAAACAAGGCGAAGCCGCGTTTGCCGCGAGCGGAACTTGTTTAATAACAAAGGGCAAAACAGACGTTTTCCTCGTTTCGGGCGGAAACGGCGCGCGCGCTTTTCGCTCGAACAATCGCGGTTTGAGTTGGGTTGTTGCTGACACGCCGATTATCAAAGGAACGACGGGAAGCGGAATTTTTTCGATTGCAATGTTTGACAAAATGGGCGGCGTAATCGTTGGCGGAAATTACGAAAAGCCGAATGAAATCACTGATAATTTAGCTTTTACAAACGACGGCGGAAAGACTTGGAATTTATCGAAAGGCTTAACCGGCTATCGTTCGGGCGTGACGTTTATTAACAAAAATACTTTGCTGGCGGTTGGTTCAAGCGGTTCTGATTTATCAACCGACGGCGGAAAAAGCTGGAAAAAACTCGACAATGAAAATTACAACGCGGTGCAGGCAAAAGGCAAAAAGGCAATTTGGGCGGTCGGCGCGAACGGTTTGCTCGCCAAGTATTCGTTTAAATAATCTTTCACCTTTCCGCTAAATTTTTTGGCAAAAAATATGTTTTTACGACAAAATTTATCATCGCCTTCACTTGAGTCGTTTTCCGTCTTTTTTCTTTTTCGAAAAAGCCCGGGCTTTGACGATTACTCGGAAATTGAAAAATTAAAAGATACGCCGATAAATTTCAGTCGCATTCGCTGTCCTTTGTGCCGCTGGCAGCCGCGAGCGTCGAGCCTTTGGTATTGTTATGGCGATTTAAACTCTTACCCGGGTTGTGGAACGGCTTGGAACACTTTCGAGACGCGCGGACGCTGCCCGAACTGCAAATACCAATGGCATTGGACGGAGTGTTTGCGCTGCGGCGGAACTTCCCCGCACGAAGCGTGGTATGAAGACGAGGCGGAACAAATATAAAATATGCAATACGCCTGGTACGACATAATCGGCTCAATCGGTGTCGGGCTAATAATTCTCACTTACATCGCGCTTCAACTCGAAAAAATCCGCAGTGAAGATCTTCTCTATTCGCTGCTCAACGCGCTCGGCGCGAGCTTGATTTTAATTTCGCTCATCTACAGTTTTAACTTCGCCGCTTTCATCGTAGAATTTTTCTGGATGCTGATTAGCATTTACGGCATCGGAAAATACTTTTTGAAACAACGCTTTTGAAACAACGCTGAATGCTGAATGCTGAACGCTAAAAAAATCCAGCGTTCAGCATTCAAACTTAAATTAATGTCGGCTAAAACAAACTTAAAAAAATCAACTGAACCGCTTTCCTGCACGTCGGAAACTTCCTTAACAAAAAACGAACTTTTGGAAATGTATCGCTTTGTAAAAATGACCAGAATGTTTGACGGTAAAACTGTTACGCTCAAACGGCAATCAAAATTAACGGGCGGCGTTTTTACAAGTCTCGGGCAGGAAGCAACGGCGGTCGGGACGGCTTTCGCCCTAGAAAATCAAGATTTTATCGCGCCTCTGATACGCGACATCGGCGCCTGTTTCGTTAAAGGAATTCTTCCGCGCACGATTTTCGCGCAGTATTTAGGACGGGCGAACGCGCCTTCACGCGCTGCCGACGTGCAGTTTCACTTTGCCGATTTGGAGAAAGGATTCGTCGGTCCGATTTCTCACTTGGGCGATATGATTCCCGTAATGACCGGCATTTTAATCGCCGCGAGAATGAAAAAAGAAAACCGTGTGGCAGTGGCATACGTCGGCGACGGCACGACTTCGACGGGAACTTTTCACGAAGGCGTGAATTTTGCCGCCGTTCAGAAATTGCCTTTGATTACGATTATTGAAAATAACGGCTACGCTTATTCTACGCCGACGCGAATGCAAACCGCTGCCGCGCATTTTGTTGATAAGGCAATCGGTTACGGAATTTTAGGTTTAACGGTTGACGGAAACGACATTGTCGCTTGCTATGAAACGATGAAACGGGCGGTCGAACACGCGCGAAGCGGAAACGGTTCGGTTTTAATCGAAGCGATGACTTATCGCCGCAAAGGACACGCCGAACACGACAATCAATCTTATATACCCGCCGGTGAAATTGATTTTTGGGCAAATAATAATGACCCGATTGACCGCTTTGAAAGATATTTGAGAGATGAAAAAATCGCGTCTGAAGATGAAATGAAGAAAGTTGCTGCGGAAGTTTCGGAATATCTGGAAAGCGAGTTGGCGATTGCCGATGTCGCACCGTTTCCCGAAGGAATTACGGCGGCTTATGACGTTTTTGACAATTCGGTTGTGCCGCCGGCATTTAAAAAAAAGGTGTTGGAAAAATAAACGGTTGACAATGTAGATACAATGAATTTTGCTGACATTGATGAAGAAGATACGAACGAAATAACAGAGAAATAATCAATTAATTTGGAGGTTGGAATGGATTTTAACGGACAGGACAATTTTAATTTGCAAAACGACGTCAACAATTTAATTCCCGACCGCGCCGAACTCGAATGCGAAGAAATGTTCGCGCAAGCAGACAGATTGTTAAATGAAGGCGTGATAATGGAAGCGGTCGAAAAACTAATGCAGATCTTAAAACGCAATTCGCGTTTCGGCAAAGCCTATAATCATCTCGGTTGGGTTTATGAAACGAAATATAAAAATACCGAACGCGCCGAAGAATATTACAAAGCCGCGATGCAGTTTGCGCCGAATTACAACGCTGCGTATTTAAATTACGGCTATTTTTTGTCGAATCTCGGACGCTTTGACGAACTCAAAACGCATCTTGACAAAGTTTCAAATCTGCCCGGAATTGCCACAGATACAATCGCCAACGAATACGCGATAATGTATGAAATGCAGGGCAATTTGCAGGAAGCGATTGACTATTATGAAAAAGCGGCAATAGTTACTCTTGACACCTTAAAGCTCGACAAATATAAGGAAAGCATCGAGCGTTGCCGCAAGAAATTTGACATTTTGCAACCATCGCAGAAGTTCTAAAAAATTATGAAATGGTTAATTGAAAAGTCGCCCTATGTAGCTTATATCGGTGTTCTCGTTTTATTTGTTTGCTCGCTGGCGGCGTATATACTGAGCGTTTATAAAACCGTCAAAACGATAATAGCAATAACGCTCAACGAAGCAAAAGATGATTTTGCGCTGGTTGTGCTGTTCGATTGTTTGGACACGGTTCTCGTCGCCACCGCACTTCTCGTAATTTCCGTCAGTCTTTATGAACTTTTCATCGGCGACCTGAAAGTCCCCGATTGGATGCTCGTCAGAAATCTGAACGAACTGAAAGCTAATTTTAGTTTCGTGATTATCCCGTTGATGTCAGTCAAGTTTTTACAAAAACTTCTTCTGGCGGAAAGCTCGCTCGATACGCTTTACTACGGCATCGGCGTTGCGCTGGTAACGATTGCGCTGGCGGCTTTTAATTACGTCAGCGAAAAGGAAAAGATGGACGAACTGGCAATTCACCCGGAGGAAGAAGAAACCAGAGCGCAGGATTTATAATGCCGAACATAAATTTCATTACAATTCCGTTCAAAACCGAAAGCGGTTTGTCGCAAATTGACGGCTCGGCAAGTTTTCGAGTGCCGGAATCGTGCTTGAATTCGAGTCGAAACTTTTCGGCATCATCAAAAACGGCATCAAAGAATCGCGCATCGCGCTTGATGAAATTTTAGATTTGAAATTCCGTAAAGGCTTTCTCAAACGCGGCGCGAAAATCGAAATCCGTCTGAAAAGTTTTACCCAACTGAGCGAACTGCCGAGCAACGACGGCAAAATCACACTGAAAATAAAACCCGACGATTTTGAACGCGCCGCGCAAGCAGTTGCAAAATTGCAGAAGGATTTGAGCGAACAACGCGAAAGTCTCCCGCCAAAGCACACGCCCGTCAGCCGTTTATTTGACGAGAGCGAAGATGAAACAAAAAGGAGCTAAATTAATAATAAACATAGCTGAACCTTTCAATTTGTGAATAATAATTAGAGAAATGTCGGTAACGCTTACACAATTACAAAAATGGTTAATAGACGACGAAAATGAACGGCTGGAGTTCAAAAAAGCCGAAAATAATTATCCAAAAGATAAACTCGTCAATTATTGCGTCGCGCTGGCAAATGAGCGCGGCGGTCGTTTTATCTTAGGCGTGACCGACCACAAACCGCGCCAAATCTCCGGCACACAGGCTTTTTTAAACTTGGCGCACGTCAAACACGAATTGCTTAACCGCTTACGACTTCGTATCGAAGCGGATGAAATTGTTCACCCAAACGGCAGAGTCATTGTTTTCACTGTTCCTTCGCGTCCGCTTGGAATACCAATACTGAACGACGGCATTTATTGGATGCGTTCAGGCGAAAGCCTGGTGCCGATGTCGCAAGACCAGCTTAAGCGTATTTTCGACGAATCCGTGCCGGATTTTTCCGCACAAATTTGTCCAAACGCAGTTTTAGCAGACCTTGACGAAAGGGCGATTAACGAATTCAGAGCGCGTTGGATTCGTAAATCCGGTAATCAAACATTAATAAACTTATCTGTCGAACGGCTTTTGATTGATGCCGAATTAATTACTGAAAACGGCATTACATACGCAGCACTAATTTTGTTCGGAACACGGCAGGTTCTCGGTCGTTATCTTGCTCAGGCAGAAGTCGTTTTCGAGTATCGTTCAAACGAGTCACCCGGACCGGCAAACCAGCGCGAGGAATTTCGACAAGGTTATTTTCTGCACGTTGACGCACTGTGGAATTTGATAAATTTACGAAACGATAAACAGTTTTTTCGAGATTCGTTTTTCGCGTATGATATTCCTACTTTCAATGAAACGGCTTGCCGCGAAGCAATTCTGAACGCTGTTAGTCACCGCGACTATCAAAATCCGAGTTCAGTTTTTATCCGGCAGTTTCCACGCCGACTTGAAGTCGTTAGTCCCGGCGGCTTTCCACCCGGCATCACGCCGGAAAATATGATTGATTCACAACTGCCGCGCAATCGTCGCCTAGCTGAAGCCTTTGCCCGGTGCGGTTTGGTCGAACGTGCCGGACAAGGCGCGGATTTGATTTTCGGTTTGAGCGTTGCGGAAAGCAAACCACAACCCGATTTTACGAAAACAGATGAGTACAAAGTTTCACTAACGCTTAATGGCGAAGTGCAAGACCCTGACTTTTTGCTCTTTCTGGAAAAAATAGGACGTGAAAGAACTTCTGTTTTTACAACCCAGGATTGGCTGATTCTTGATTTAGTTAATCGAGAACAAAAAATTCCAAATTCTCTCAAGATACGCTTGCCATTTTTGCTTGAACAAGGCGTTATTGAACGCGCAGGCGGCAGACGTTTTCTTTTGGCAAGACAATTTTATGATTTCGTTGACAAAAAAGGTGTTTATACACGCAAACACGGGCTTGACCGCGAAACTAATAAGACTTTATTGATGAAGCATATTAAAGACAATAACGAAGATGGAAGTCGCCTTCAGGATTTATGTGAGGTTTTACCAGCCTTTTCGCGTCGCCAGGTGCAAGTTTTATTACAGGAACTACGAGAGGAAAACCGAGTTAAACTAATCGGAAAAACCAGTAATGCTCTTTGGTATATGAGCGACGACAATCAAGAAATTGTTACTTTGTAATTTCGGTGCAAGTTCGGTGCAAGTTTGGTGCAAGTTTGGTGAAAATAAAATCCACTAAATTGCTGATTTATAATAACTTAGTTCATAGAGTCGGGATTAGTATTATTACAATCTAAGTGCAAGTTTGGTGCAACATATGACAACAACAGCAACAAAACAGGAAGTAAAAGGCTTGACGCTAATTGAAGCTATTCGGCAAGGCATCCACGAAGAAATGTCGCGCGACGAAACGGTTTTCGTCATCGGCGAAGATATTGGCGCATACGGCGGCGCGTTTAAGTTGACCGAAGGTTTTATTGATGAATTCGGCGCGGAACGGATGATTGATACGCCGATTTCGGAAGCGGCGATTGTCGGCGCGGCGTGCGGCGCGGCGTTGTTGGGAATGAAGCCGGTCGCGGAATTTCAGTTTATTGATTTTATCTCGTGCGGTTTCGATATGCTGACGAACTACGCGGCGAAATCGCGGTATCGCGGCTGCGGTTCGATTCAGGCTGTCTTTCGCGGTCCGTGCGGTTCGGGCGTGCGCGGCGGACCTTTTCATTCACTCAACGCCGAAGCATTTTTCTTAAATACTGCCGGATTGAAAATGGTCGAGCCTTCGACGGCTTACGACGCGAAAGGTTTAATCAAAGCGGCAATCCGCGACCCTGACCCGGTTTTGTTTTTTGAACACAAGAAACTTTACCGTCTGCCGCGTCTGCGCGAAGAACTGCCGACGGAAGATTATATTGTCGAAATCGGCAAAGCGCGGATTGCGCGAAAAGGCAAAGATTTATCAATTATCACATTTGGAGCGCAGGTTTTGAACGCTCTTGACGCGGCTGATGTATTGGAAAAAGAAGACGGTTTGAACATTGAAATCGTTGATTTGCGAACTCTTTCGCCTTTAGATAAAGAAGCAATTTTAGCGACGGTTAAAAAGACAAACCGCGCTCTTGTTCTGCACGAAGCGAGTCTGACAGGCGGAATCGGCGGTGAGATTTCCGCGATAATTGCCGAAGAAGCGTTTGAATGGCTTGACGCACCCGTCGTTCGCGTCGCTTCGATTGACGCGCCCGTGCCGTTTGCGCCGCAGATGGAAGATTATTTTTTGCCGCAAGTTTCAGAAATTGTTGATGCGGCGCGAAAACTTGCGTTATACTGAACAAAGATTCTCCTCAAAAAGCTCGGTTTTAAATTTTCTAGCGAGGTATTTCTATGCTGCAAAAAAATTATAAATTTAGAAAATCTTTTCGGATTTTTTTTCTGTTGCTGACGTTTCCTTTCGTTTTCATTACGCCTATTTTTGCTCAAAACAATGCTATTGAAATCGAATACAACTTCAAATCCGGCTCTTCGGGTTGGACGGCTGATTTTGCCGATTATCCGCCAAACATCGGAACAGGTTATGATTTAGCTGCCGGAATTCGCTTGATGCCGCGAAAGCTGACTCATGTGCCGAAACGCGGATTCTACATTCAGGGACATAATCGCTCGGCTGATTTATTTATGTTTCTAAAACGCCGCCTGACGGTCGCAGACGGAATTGTTGCCGGACAAACATATCGAATCGAGTATATTATAAGGCTTGCTTCAAATGCGCCGAGCGGATGTGCCGGTATCGGCGGTTCGCCGGGAGAAAGTGTTTTTTTGAAAGCCGGAGCTAGTTCGGTTGAGCCGCTTGCCGTCTTACAATCAAACAGTTATTTAAGGATGAATGTAGATAAAGGAAATCAATCTACGAGCGGCACGGCGGCTTCGGTGGCGGGAAATATCGCTAACGGAATTTCTTGCGAACAAGCCGCGCCGTATTACCCGTTTGCTCTAATTGAACGCTCTCATCAACACACAACTAACGTAACAGCTAACGCAAACGGAGAATTGTGGCTTCTGGTTGGAACTGATTCGGGGTTTGAAGGGTTGACAAGGCTTTATTATCAAAGTATTCACGTTAAATTAGTGCCTGTTTAAGTTAAATAAACGTGCGTATCGGGGCGGAAACCCGTGCGTCAGCAAGGGCGGAAGAAAGTGGTGAGCGGTGAGTGGCGAATGATAAATGATAACTCACCATTCACACTTCACCATTATTAGCTGCTTTCCGCCCTTACTGACGCGCGGGTTTCCGCCTTTTATGCCCAATCCGATTTTCGTATAATATTTTCGTGAACTTGTTAACACTTTTCGGTTTAACTCGTCTATATTAACGGCAAGACATTATAAGTGGTAAGTGGTGAGAGCTTAGTGGTGAGTTCAAGACACAAATTTTCTTTCCTGGTCTTCACTAATCACTTACCACTAATCACTTACCACTAAAATTATCATTTTCAAACAAGATGCCAGAAAGCGAAATGACCGGCAACCTATTTTTATTCGCCAGGAGCGAAACGACCGCGACTGCGCCCGTAACCGAAAAAGTCAAAGTGGAAGCACGACTGGTCGAGCGCATATGCGCGGGCGACCGGGAAGCGTTCGGCGAACTTTATAAAATTTTCGCTCCCGTAGTTCACGGCATTGTTCTGGCGCGTGTGCCGCGTGATGAAGTTGCCGACATTGTGCAGGAAGTTTTTCTCGCGGCTTATAAAAATCTGCACACGCTTCGTGATAAAAATGCGGTCGGCGCGTGGCTGGCGATGATTGCGCGGAATCGGGCGGTTGAGTTTTATCGTCAGACGAAACCGACCGAAGAACTTTCGGAAGATTTTAGCGGTAAAGACAATCCGCAAACCGAAGCGCGGGAGATTTTGGCGGCAATTCGCGCTTTGCCGGAAAGTTATAAAGAAACTTTGGTTTTACGGCTGGTCGAAGGAATGACGGGAACTGAAATTGCCGAACGAACCGGATTAACACCCGAATCGGTGCGCGTAAATTTGCATCGCGGAATGAAACTTTTGCGGAAAAAGCTCGGCATCGTGGAGTAAAAAGATGAAAGAAGATTATCTTTGGGACAAAACAGGCGGAAACCCTGAAATCGAAAAATTGGAAAACGCGCTTGCCGTGTTTCGCTATCAGGAAACCACGCCGCCCGCGCCGCCTGCGAAAGTTTTGCCGTTTAAGGAAAAAACTCCGCGCAAAATGTTTCGATTGGCATGGGCATTTGCGGCGTGTGCGGCGTTTGTCATTGTTTCTGCGGGCGTTTGGTTTCAGTTTTCGAGCGGCAAAATCGGAGTCGTAAAAGATTCGGCGGAAACGGTTGCGCCGCAAATTGATAAGAAGATTTCCGACGAAACTTTAATTGATAAGCAAGACGATTTGATTGTCAAAAAAGTTGAAACTACGAAACAATCCGCCGGGCGAAAATTTATAAAAATTAGAAAAGTTATTCCGCCGATTGCCCGCCGAAATAAATTGACTGCCGGAAATATTGAAGTCAAAAAGCCGACTGTCAAACTTACGAAAGATGAAAAATATGCTTACGACCAGTTGATGCTTGCGCTTTCGATTACGAGTTCCAAATTGAAATTGGTCAAAGACAAAGTTCAAGGTGTCGAAGAACAAAATGCCGTCCTTGAAAACAGGCGGTAAATTTATACGGGAGAAATTATGAAATCAATTACCAATCATTCATTAAAAATTATTTTGCCGATGCTGGTTTTGCTGGCGGCAATCACGGCAAACGCACAGGACGCGCATTTGCGATTTGAAAAACTGAACGGGCTTGAAAACAAGGCTCAGGAGGTCGTCGAAGTCAACATAGACGGGAAACTTCTGGATTTGGCAAAACGGGTGATGGTCAAAGTTAATGACCCGGACGCGAAGAAAATCGGTCAGGCAATCAGCGGATTAAAAGGCATTTACGTCAGAGTCTACAATTTTGAGAAAGAAAATGAATATAACATCGCCGACATTGACGAAATTCGCCTCCAATTGAATTCGCCCGGTTGGGAAAAACTGGTAAATGTCCGCAGTAAAAAGAACAATCAAAAGGTTGATGTTTTTACGATGTTCACCGGCGACGTGATGAGCGGCGTGGCGGTCGTCGTTTCCGAATCGAAAAGTATCGCCATTGTCAACATCATCGGTCCGATTGATATAGATTTACTTGCCGAGATGAGCGGCAAATTGAATATTCCGAAAATCGAAATCGAAAGGGAAAATCAGGAAAAGCCGAAAAACTAAAAAGGAGTGAAACGATGTTAATTAAAAAGAAGGTAGCTGATTAGGTCTGAAATATTTCAAACGGATTTCCTGCTATGACTGACAGCAGTTCTTGGAAGACTTGGCGGTTTAGCTTTCTCAAAGTTGAAATGAAACTATGAATTCGGCTATAACTTTCC
>JBPCPU010000049.1:0-4269 GCA_050998795.1 Pyrinomonadaceae bacterium | reverse complement strand
CCAATTTGTACTTCCAGGTTTTGCCCGGAAATGCGTATTCCCTGTGCATTTGTAAAATGTGCCATCTATTTCTCCTTATTTGGTATTCCCGAATTATTAATTTTCTTTTGACGTAAGTCCGTTTTATGAGTCAATAAAATTTCCAAGCTCTTAAGAGGACAATCATAATTCAATTATTTTTTTGTCTTTTTTCAAAAGCAGATTGATGATTTGGTTCATATTAATATTAGGAGTTTTGCGGATTGTTTTCGAGTAGTTGGACAAATTTTTTCGCCGCAATCGAAAGCGTTCGGTCTGTTCGGTAGACCACGCCGACGGGACGAATCCAATCTTTTTCGGCTAATTCAATAACCGCAAGTTGGTTGTTTCTTTCTTCGTCCATCACGCTCGGATGCGGCACGATTGCCAGACCGAAACTGACTTCGACCGAGCGTTTTATCGTTTCAACATTATCAAATTCGGCGACCTTGCGAATCTCAACGCCGTAAGATTTCAATATCTTATCGGTTGCCTTGCGCGTCGGAATGTCGCGTTCAAACAAGACAAAATCGCGTCCTTGCAATTCTGTAACTTTAATCTGCGTTCTTTCGGCAAACTCGTGGTCGGGCGGACAAATCAAAACAAGCCGGTCGCTTGCCATCGGCACAATTGTTAAACCGCGCTTTTGTTCGGGAAAGGCGACAACGCCGAGTTCGACTGTTCCGTTTAAGACGTCGCGCACCACGCGGGTTGTGCGGCTGTATTCCAAATCAATTTTCGCGGAAGGGAACTTGGTCATAAATTCGCGCACCTTCGGCGGAAGTTCGTGCAGACCGACGCTGTAGACGGTGGCGACCTTGACCGTGCCGCTGATTTTGCCGACCAGTCCGCTCATACTTTCGTTAAGCACGGCGTAACTTGCCAAAACATTTTTACATTCGCGGTAAAAAACTTCGCCCGACGGCGTAAGACACACTTCGCGCCGTCCGCGCACTCTTTCCAGCAGACGGCGTTTAAATTTGTCTTCCAATGTCCGAATTTGTTGGCTGACGGCAGACTGCGTAACAAAATTCCGCTCCGCCGCGAGCGAAAAACTCTGCATTTCAACCAAATCGCAAAATACTTTTAATGTTTCGATGTGCATTTCTTTTATTGGTCTTCGGTCTTTGGTTTTCGGTTTTCGTTATTCGTTTTCATCAATATCTTTTTTGTTTTTATAAGTTCCGATTGAACGAATATAGGCGTTCAATTTCGGCGTAAGTTTTTCGATGAGCGGCGATACGGATTCAACTTGAGCATCAGTCAAAAGTTTTCTTCTGAACGCGCGGCGCAACCAATGACGAGTTTCATAAAGCGAACCGCGAGCGATTTTCAAAAAACGAATATAATCTTTTTCGCTTCCGCGACCGCTTCCTTCGGTGATGTTTGCGCCGATGCTGTCAGCCGAACGAATAATTTGTTTGCCAACCGTATCTTGCACCAAACTGCTCCAACCTAAAACTATATCCCAAATTTTATCCGCCAATTGTTCCGCTAACTGATAGATTTCCAAGTTTTCAAAATTTGTTTTTGCCATATTCCCACTCTCCTCAAAAAAAACCAAAGACCAAAAACCAAAGACCAAAAACCGTCTATAATATAATAAGTTTTTCTGAACAAGTATTGCAAGAGAATTCATTTTATCTTATCAAGAAAAAAAAGTATGGTTGAAATAAAATGATTTTCGATTGCAGATTTGCGGTTTTGTCAATAAAATTTCAGAATACTAACGCAAATCCAAAACAAAACGAAAATCCGAAAGAGGCTAGAAAAATGGCGATAAAATTAAGCAGGACATTTCTGCTCCGCAAGTTGCACCAAATAACCGGCATTGTTCCGCTCGGCACATTTTTTCTCGTGCATCTATATACGAATTCGGCGGCGATGGGCGGAAAAGAAAGTTTTAACAAGCACGTTCAAGATATTCACGACATTCCGTATTTGCTTTTCGCCGAAATTTTCGGAATCTTTGTGCCGCTTTTGTATCATTCGATTTACGGCATTTTTATCTCGGCGGAAGCACGTCCGAATGCTTTGAATTACGGTTACGGACGCAATTGGTTTTATATTTTTCAGCGCGTTACCGGCATTTTTCTGTTTTTCTTTTTGGCATTTCACATTTTGAATTTACGCTTTGGAGTAATTCCGGGTTTGGCATCGTTTGGCAATCCGGTTGCCGGAAATGCCGATGAAGCGTTTTCAATTGTGGCGCGTGAATTTAAAAACACCATAATTTTACTTGTGTATATTTTGGGCGTGGCGGCGACGGCGTGGCATTTGGCTTACGGATTCTTTTTGTTCGCGGTTGATTGGGGAATTCTTATCGGCGAAAAAGCGCAGAAATACGCGCTTTATGCGTGCGTCGGTTTGTCTGCCCTGTTATTTGTCGTCGGCACAAATGCGGCGGTGGCGTTTGTCCGTCCATGCGGTTTGCTGCCAAGCGCGTTTTGCAGCGAAGTGCAAAATAAAAGAATTGTCGAGCCGCCGCAGAAATTTTAGAAACGATTGATTCGAAAAAATAAATTTGTGTATGAACCTGAATTGACACTCTACCATCTAAAACGAAGCGTTTATAGATGGAGATTCTTGCGACCTGGATATTTGCATATCTCTTTCGGTATATCATTGAGGAACAACACTCGATATACAGGAATCCACTTTACGCAATAGTTCAGCCCGAACTTGGTTGTTCTATTCGTATTTTATTTTATGTTTGTGTTTTTTGCAAACGCCCTTCATCTCCAACCAAACGCCAAAGCGCGTTATGGATGGAGAATTGGGCTAATCACGGTTAAAACGAATGCGAGAAAAAATCCGTCTCCGTCAATATGTGATGACGATTCACGCTGACGAAGAAATGGACAATGACGGATTGACAATTTACGATGTTGAAAATGCGATTTTGACGGGCAAAATTATTGAAAAACAAAAAGACCGCGAAACGAATGAAGCTAAATTTTTGGTTCGTGGAGAAGCGGTTGACAGCGCGGAAATTCTAACGGCGGTAACAAAGTTTGGATTTACGGGCAAACTTATTATCATTACGATTTATGGCGAATAAAGATAAAAATGAAATTTGCGAAATTTGCGGTAAAGCACAAGCGCAGGTCAAATACGTTACGCGAAGCTACGGCAAAGGTGCGAACCTTTTGATTATCGAAAATGTTCCTGTCGTTTCCTGTGCAAATTGCGGTGAAAGCTATCTGACGGCGGAAACCTTGCACGAAATAGCACGCATTAAATTGCATCGAAAAAGTTTTGCCAAAAAGCGAAATGTAGCGGTGGCTGAATTCGTCGGATAACAAAAAAAATTATTAACAAAAAGAGGACGAAGTTTATTGAAAATTATGACATCGAAAATAAAAATAGCAGTTGTCGGCGGCGGATTAGCCGGACTTGCGGCGGCGATGAAGATTGCCGAAGCCGGACACGATGTTGATTTACTGTCGGTTGTTCCTGTCAAGCGTTCGCATTCGGTTTGCGCTCAAGGCGGAATCAACGGCGCGGTTAATACGAAAGGCGAAGGCGATTCGACCTGGAAACACTTTGACGATACGGTCTACGGCGGAGATTTTTTGGCGAATCAACCGCCGGTCAAAGCAATGTGCGAAATGGCTCCGCAGATTATTTATCTTTTTGACCGAATGGGCGTTCCGTTTTCGCGGACAAAAGAAGGTTTGCTCGACTTTCGCAGATTCGGCGGAACGCTTCATCATCGAACAGCGTTTGCCGGAGCGTCAACCGGACAGCAGCTTCTTTATGCGCTTGATGAGCAGGTTCGTAAATTTGAATCCGACGGAAAAGTCAACAAATTTGAAGGTTGGGAAATGTTGTCGTTAGTTTTGGACGACCATCAGGTTTGTCGCGGTTTGATTGCGATGAATCTGCAAACGCTCGAATTAAAAGCACTTCAAGCAGACGCTGTGATTATGGCAACCGGCGGTCCGGGACTTATTTGGGGAAAATCCACCAATTCGCAGGTTTGCACGGGCAGCGCGGTTTCGGCGTGTTATCAGCAGGGCGCGAAATATGCAAACGGTGAACTTATTCAGGTTCACCCGACTTCGATTCCGGGCGAAGATAAACTGCGCTTGATGTCGGAATCTGCACGCGGCGAAGGCGGGCGCGTGTGGGTGCCGAAAAATCAAGGTGATAAACGCGCGCCGCAGAGCATTCCGGTGAATGAACGCTGGTATTTCTTGGAAGAAAAATATCCGGCTTACGGCAATCTCGTGCCTCGCGATATTGCGA
>JBPCPU010000026.1:0-18209 GCA_050998795.1 Pyrinomonadaceae bacterium | reverse complement strand
GCCACGAGAGTTTATTCAAGAAGTTGGCACGGATTGTGGAATACGCTGAAATTAAAGATGTTAGATTACAAATTGTGTTTTGCAAAGATAATTTCTTACGCTTAATTTCTACTCAGGACTCAGGTTAGGTTAGCGTTGAACTGTAACCGTCTTCCGTTCTAACTACCGGCGAAGCTGATACGTTTTCGACAGTTTCGGTTGAGAAAAATCTTCCTTTTGCTTCCCTGCTTCCCTCAACAAAAGTTGTTGACTCGAAATTTAAAGAAGTCCGAAACGCTTCGGTTTTTTCAAACGAAGGGAAACTTAAATCTAAATACACATCTTTTCCTAATTTCGATAATGCAGAAACATTTTCATTTATCCATGAAATATTTTGTTGATATACTCCAACGGGTGTATAAATTGTATATAACTCTTGGTCTCCGATTGCCGATTCTACTCTTAAAACATAAGAACCCGAGGCATCCGAAAATAATTTACAGTCTTCAATTATCTGAGAGTATTTTTCAAACAGTGTTTCAACTTCAGAATCAAATTTTCCGGTTACTGGTTTTCCATATAATCGCTGAAGTCTTCCGATATTATCAGAAACCAATTGTATATCCGTATCGCTGCGACGAGCTTTAAGAAATACTTTTTCAAACCTATTTCTTAAACTTGTTTCCTCTTCTTCGAGTTTAGCTCTTGTCGGCGGGTCGAAAGTGCCGGTTTCGGTCAAACCGAATTTTCTTTGAAATTGTCTTGGAGAAGAGTATCCGAGAGACTCTAACCTTGGACGGTCAACGTCCGCTCCCCAAATGGCGTTTTGTTCCGTTTGGTATTGCTGTTTTATCTTGATTGTAAAAGCAAGTTTTTGAGGAGGAATTTTATTAAGTATGTTTAATGAATTTGTATTGGCATAACTGCCCGGCGCATCGTTAAATACCGAGCCTTTTTTCACCTTTATCAAAACTGAATAGGGCTTCAGGTTAGTGAATCCGATAACTAAACTAGGCTCGTCTTTGTTTCCGGGTCCTCCCCTAACTTCGATTACTCGTTGAGCTATTGCCTGCTCGAACGAATAAGTTTTGCCTCCGGCAATTATTTGTATTGCAGATTTATCCGTGTGCAAATTGCCGTAATCGTAACTTGCATCTATTAAAACGTGCCTGTCGAAACAATAAGCCGTTACCTTCTCTGAAGAGTTTCCGCTAAGACTTATTTCCTGCGGCGGAATTCCCAGCCTTTGGTGTTGTGCAGATACGCCCGGAACAATTAAGAACATCGTAACGACCCAAATAAACGACAATAAAATATATTTTTTCATACAGAACATTCTCCTTTTTTAAGTTTTCAACCTTACATACGAGTTACTAACCGTTGTTAATTTGACTGTAGCTTCGTCGACTTCAAAGTTGATAAAGCCTTTCGTGGTTGCACTGACATTGTTTTGCTTACGCTTTACCATTTCACGAGATACGCGCCCGACGACTTTGTTTTGCCCGTTTTTGATGTTTCGACGACTAGGCGTGTCGGAAGTTTGTTCTATTGACGAATTACAAGAAGTATCCGACAAAACAATGCTTCGCCTCTTCAATTTCCATTATCTCAGTGATGATTTTCATTCACTTCAATAATCGAAACCAATATTAAGTTCCAAACCACAAACCAATAAATAATTAAGCCGTAAATTTCACAGCTCAAATTGTTTACTCTGCAACTCCCCGTTGAATTTGGTCTTAGTTTAGCCTTTACCGGAAATGCTCTTTACTTTTCCCCGTTAAAACATTTCCGTAAAGCTATTATGTTGTCGGTTGATAAAAACTAGCACAGGTTAAAATTGTTTGTCAATAAGTGCAGCTTCCGATTAAAGTGCAATCGGTTTTAAGCATTACAGACAATTTATAATGTTCAGGCTGCGGATGTTTTGCCCAAGCAATTGCCTTTTCCAACTCTTTTTTGTTGTATGTTTCGTCTGATTGGAAAGATAAAATGTTGCCCTGTGCCTCAGGTTCGACAAATTGTTTAGTAAGAATCGGTATGTCATCTTCCTGCACATCACGAATAATCAAACGCTCGGTTTCTATCTGAAAACTCATTTGTTTATGCTTCAACTTGATTTCATTATATCTGGCGATTGTGTTCGCGTATTTCACAGGCGATTTCCTGCGCCGATTCCGTGCGGTCAGCCCAAACGCCGAGAACTTCTTCATCGCTTACGCTCTCATTCGTCGGCATTTCCACGTTCAAATCGAATGTGGCTTTCGGCTCTTCGTCCAAAATTGTCACTAACTCCCGACGGCTTTTCTTCAAATAGACATTATCGGAAATAAAATATTGACTGATTGTTCAGCTTTAGAAAGAATAGTTTGCCCGCGAATAAACGCCAATAAGCGCGCGCATTTGTCTGCATTACTACAATGTTCCGATGTTTTTCTAAAAATATCTTTTTTTCGCGTCTTTTCGCCTTCGCGGGCAAGTTTCTTATTTCCGATAATGTCTAATGAATTTCCGTCAGCAATCTAATCTTGCCCGGTTCATCAACAATAGCTTCTAAATTTTGAATCATAATGGGAATTTTAATTAGCGGAAAAATCGGTTTCCGCAACATTTAAATCTCTTTTTCGAGTAACCAGATAAACGCCGCCGAATATCAACGCCATTGCCAAAAAGATGCGCGGTTTCCATTGTTCACCGAGAATAAAAATCGCTGCAAATGTGCCGATGAGCGGTTGCAGATAAATATAAACCGCAACGACCGAAGGTTCAACCCGCGCCAATGCCCAGGCGTTCCAGTAATATGCCATAATTGTCGGAAAAAGCACGATTGCGCCGACTGCCAGCCACGCCGACGGCGTAACTTCGGAAAGATTTACCGATTGCAGATAATACAAACCAATCGGAACATTGACGAAAGTTGCGAAAAGAAAAAGCCACGCAATTGATTTGAGTGCGCCGTAATGGGAAATCAACTTTTTTGAAGTGGCAACATAAATCGCGTAAGACATACTGTTGAGAATAATTAAAATATCGCCTTGCGTCGTATCCGAAGAAAAACTCGCATTCATCGGATTTACCAGATAAATCACGCCGCAAGCCGCGATGATAATTCCCAAAATTTTGCGCCAGGTGAGGTTGTCATTGCCGATTAAAGCACTGACGACAAAGGCGAAAACCGGAATCATTACCGCCAAAAGGGAAGTGTTGGTCGCGGTCGTCAAGGAAAGACCTTTGAAAAACAAAAGCTGGTTAAAAATCACGCCGAAAAAACTAAAAAGCGCGAAGTATAAATAATGAATTTTTTTATCGAGTTTTAAGTCGCCGCGAAATTTCTGCAAAAAATAAAAAGCCAGAGCCGCGCCGCCAACCCGAAAGCCGACAATCGTATAACTCGAAAAAGTCTGAAGCGCGGCTTTTCCCAAAACCGGAGCAGAACCGAACATTAGTTGGACGACTAAAAGCGCAATGTGCGGTGAGGTATTTGAGTTTTGCGAAGATTGTTCCATTACTAGAAAAAATAGAAAAATGCAATTCTATCAAACCCGATTTAACTTGGCGAAGCCTTCCTGCTTATTTCAATTTTTCTTTATTTACAGGACTTTCTCATTTTTAGAAAAAACATTTGTTTGAAAAATAGGAAAAATAAGAATAGACCGCGGATAACGCGGATTGGGCGGATTTTCGCGGATAATTTAATCAAAATAAAATCGGCGAAAACCAGCGTCATCCGCGTCCATCCGCGGTCTATTTTCTGAGTTTTATATCTATTCTGTTATTGCGGAATATATTGTTTCGGTATCGGCATATCCGAACTTGCACCGAAGTTGATTGCAAAAAAGCCAGCCGTTGAACGGTTCACGTACCACGTGCCGTTACGGAAAACGGCGATGTCGGTTTTGCCGTCGCCGTCGTAATCGCCCGGCACGGGAATATCCGTCGGGATTCCGAACTGCATTGCTTGAAAACCGATATTACCGTTGGAGATATACCAAGTTCCGTTGCTCGGACGATAAACCGCAATATCTGTTTTGCCGTCGCCGTCATAGTCAGCCGGAACGAGTTTATCGCTTGCCAGACCAAACGAAATTGCTCTCATTCCGACGGTTGATTGATTCGTGAACCAGGTTCCGTTGCGGAAAACGGCGACATCGGTTTTACCGTCGCCGTCATAATCGGCGGGAACAGGAATGTCGCCGCTTGCGCCGAACTGTGGTGCGAGAAGTCCGCCCGTGCTTTTCAAAATATACCAAATTCCGTTTGAAGGACGGAAAACAGCGACATCGGTTTTGCCGTCTCCGTCGTAATCTCCCACAGCCGGAATATCGTCGGCAAATCCCCAGGCGATGGCGTTGAAAGTTAAACTGCCGCTGTTGAGTATGTAGAAATTAGCAGTATTATTAGCGGTATTCGGGCGGAAAACAGCAGTGTCGGCTTTGCCGTCGCCGTTGTAATCGCCCGGAACAAGTGTGTCGGTTGACGCGCCCCAACTAAGAGCTTCAAATCCGGCGGTGCTTTGATTCAAATACCAATTGCCGTCTGACGGGCGAAAGACGGAAATGTCGGTTTTGCCGTCGCCGTCAAAATCGGCACGCGGTCGGCTAAAGTTATCAATAATAACGCAGGCGTAATCGCTGATTACTTTTACATCGTCCAAATAAGTTCCGACACCGACAATTGCCGTATCCGCGCTCGCGTTCCAACGAAACTGCACGTTTTGTCCGTTGGCGGAAGCGGGCAGAATAATTTCCACGTCAACATAGCCGTTTGAGTTGCCTGACCACGCCATTCGACCGGCATTCGGAAAAGTTCCGCCACTTAAAAGGCTGGGATATTTGCCGGTTACGAAAATTCCGCCCGCGTCAATAATATCCCGGTAAGCACCTGAACCAATTTTTATGTCGAGTGTTGTGCCGTCCCAGCCGCGCTCCGTGTTGTAATTTATCTTAAACTTTAACTGCGCGGCGGAAACTGTGATTGGAATTGAGGGCGATTCAATCTGCGCCAGATAATCTTTATTCGGGTCGGGCGCAAAAACAGCGTTGGGCGAACTGGTTGAATTGCTCGCGGCAGTTTGCCAGGGCGTCGTGCTGCCCAAACTTGGATTCGGCGCGGAAGCCGTCCAGCCGTTTGGAATTGCCGGAGCGGTTACGCCGTCAAAGTTTTGCGAAAATCCGAGATTATCAAGCGGTTTGCCAACAATTAAAATACGAGTTTCGGTTTTCGCGCCCAAACTGCTGTTGATGTTAAAAGTCAAAGTCAAAACGCTGGCGCAAGACTGACCGAACGGAATAGTGAAATTAACGGTGCGTGTAACGGTTTGATTATTGGCAATATCGCCGTAATTTGCCGTGCCGCCGCCGACAACCTGGAGCGTTGTTTGAGCCGCCGTATTTCCTGAATTATTAGATAGCGGAATGCTCAAAACAATTTTTTCGCCCGGGTCGGCGAAGCCGTTGTTATTGCCGATTGTGTCCGAAAAAGTAAACTCGGGTGATTGAACTAAATTCGGCAAATCAAACGCTTCGATGATGAATACAGGTGAAATTGCATTGATTTTTGCGCTAAAACCCATACCGCGAATCCGAAAACCTTCCCAAACATCCGCGACATTCGCCGCCGCTTCCTCTGCCGAACCGTTGGCTTGAGCCGCCGCCAAAATCGCGTCGCGTTCCTGCAAAAACGTCGGATTAATCGGAGCTAGCTTCATTCCGTCGGTTACAATCTGCAAAACTCTCCGGTTGCCGATTTCCCAACCGAGCCGCGAAACAAATTTGGCGCGAACTTCCCATAATGCGCTACTCCAGATTTCGCCCGCAGCGTGAGATTGGTCGCAAGTGGTCGAACCGAAAGGACCACGCGGAAAAGCACTAATCGTGCCGATTGCCGTCGCCGTTCCGATTTCGGTGTTGCAATCCGGGTTCAAATGTCGGAATGATAAAGGATTATGCGGATTGCCGTTTGCTCCGGTAAATGCCATCACCGCTTTTGGAAAACGGCGAATCCCGTAATAGTAATTTGCGCGGAAATTAGCGTTTCGCAGATATGTAACATAACTGCCCGTCGTATAAATTCCGTTAATCGGGTCGCCTGGTTCGGAAAGCATCGCGTGAGCGTAAAAATCCGACCAGCCTTCGCCCATTCCGCCGGACAGACCGCCGCTTAAACCGCTTCCGTTGCCGTGCAGACGGTTTGAAAGCCCGTGTGTATGTTCGTGAATAACGACGTCGGCATCGAGGTCGCCGTCAAAATACGGAGTCGGACCACTCCAGAGATACATCTGCATTCTTCCGCGTGCGCCGTCGGCAGGCGTTGAAAAATTTGCGTTGTTCGTGCCGCTCGAATCCTGCGCCTCCGCCGAAACGCGGTCATTGTTTATACCGCCGCGCCCGAAATTGTCTTGTTGGAAATTACCGGCTTGTTCGGTAAAACCTAATCGATACATTTCATCGTGATACCAGTTGCAAATATAAAAAAGCTGTGTAGCCGCGCCGTTTTGGAAAGCGGTTATCGGATAAGTTTGCGGCGTTGGGTTCGGCAGGTCGCCTTTGTCCGTATTCGGATTGCCGGGCGCGTAATTAAAAACAAAATTGCGGTTCGGATTTCCCGTCGCTTTGCCTTGCGCGTCAACGCCGTTCGTTCCGTCGCGGTCAATTCCGGCTTCAACCGCGTTGCCGTCCGTCGTCGTGCCGCCGTCGGTTATCCAACCGTTATTATTAAATGTATAAGGCGGTTCGTTGCCGATTCTCGTAATCGTCGTGCGTGGAATTGCCGCGCCTTGTTGTCCAAGCGTCGGGTCAACCGAACCCGGAGTCAGCGGAAACGGATTATCCGCGACGTTAATCATCGCATTCGGATTGGCATAGACGCTAAAAGTCGCCGCTTGTGTCTGGTCGTCGGTAATATTTTTCCGCCACAGCATTTCGCCCGTTTCGCTGTCAACAATGACGTAATAAGCACTAACCGGCTTCCAAATAAGAACGCGCCACGCGGTTCGCGCCACGCCCGGCTCGGTCGGAAAATACATCTTTTCAGCCGTTGGCGCCCAATCTTCGTTTCCAAAAACTGATTTTAGATTATTTGAATCCGCTTTGTTGAGCGTTACATTCTCAATCTTTAATTCATAATTGATATATTTGGCGGCTTGTTTGACGGCGTCGAACGGACTGCCGAAATCGGTGGAAAGACTTTGATACTCTAAATCCGGCGCAAGATTGTTAATCACGCGAATCATCTCGCCCTGCCTTGTAAAACCGGCTTTTACTTCACCGCGAAAAACCGGAATGTCGTTGATTGTCTGGTTAAATTGAGTGAAAGAAAGATTGCCGTCGGGATTTGTGTAATCGGCGACAAGTTTTAATTGACTTGCCTGGTTGTCTGATAAACCGAGCAAATCGTTATTTTGCCGGACAAAATCCAGTAGAATGTCCGAATGTTTGATATTAGAAGGCGATGACAGAAAAGCGCGACCTTTTTTAACATCGGGCGCGATGACTTCCGGTGTGCGAATATCGTCGTTGTATTCGACCGTTAAAGTCGGAATTCTTTGACGAAGCGTGTTTTCTGCGGCAGCGAATTTATCTCTTGAATCGGCAACCTCAACGGCATTTCTACCGGCTGTTTGTCGAAAACCGATTAAAGTTTCCGCCTGTGTTTTATCATTGCGAATATCGTAATTTTCGATACCTTCTTCGCGGCTTTCAGTTTGCTGCCAGGATGTTTTGCTTTTTTCCCGATTTCCCGCCGACGAGCGAAATTGATAAGGCACAATAAAAACCG
Source organism: Pyrinomonadaceae bacterium (assembly GCA_050998795.1). GTDB lineage: Bacteria > Acidobacteriota > Blastocatellia > Pyrinomonadales > Pyrinomonadaceae. The sequence goes on along the minus strand of JBPCPU010000026.1, from coordinate 10,454 downwards.
CCGCCATAAATCCGAAAACAACTAAACCAGGCAGAAGACTTCGGCGAATTTCCGCCGTCGAACTTTTTTGCACTTAAAAAACCTCCAAAAGCATTGAGTTCATCTGTCAGCAGCCCGACCGTTAGGAAGGGCGTAACGCCCGCGCTCACGCTTGAGCTGCTGACAATTTTATGTCTTGTAAAGATAATAATACGAAATCACCAATCTTCGTAAAATCAAAGAAAATAAATTTATAATTTGCTAAAATTGATTAAAAAGGATTTCCCGTCAATAATATGCTTTGTTCGGCAAAATATAATGTTTACAGGAAAGCAAGTTAGTGTCAATTAAAACGGGAAAGGTTTGCTGCAAAATAGATTTTATACAGTTAAATGGAAGAAATTTTCGGAAAAAACGGACTCATCGCAAAGCATCACAAAGATTACGAATACCGCGCCGGTCAGGTCAAAATGGCGGAAGCGGTGCTGCGTGCGTTTGAACAAAAGAAACATTTAATCGTCGAAGCGGGAACAGGCACGGGCAAGACGCTTGCCTATCTCGTTCCGGCAATCGCGGCGGCAATCGGGCAGAAAAAGCGCATCATAATTTCGACGGGAACGAAAAATTTGCAGGAACAACTAATGGAAAAGGACATCCCGTTTCTGCAAAAGGTGATGCCAAAGAAATTCAGCGCGGCGTATATGAAAGGTCGCTCGAATTATGCTTGTCTTTACCGCATTGCCAAGGCGGAAAACCAGCCGATTTTAGACGGTTTGGACGAGATGGATTATTTCGAGGAAGTCCGTCATTGGGCGCGTGAATCGGAAACAGGCGATAGAAGCGAACTTGTAAATTTACCGGAAAACATTTCTTTTTGGTCCAGAATCAACGCTAAATCGGAAACTTGTCTCGGGCAAAAATGTCCTGATTTCGAGCCGTGTTTCGTTACCCGGATGAGAGCGCGTGCCGAAGATGCCGACATTGTTATCGTTAATCATCATTTATTTTTCGCCGATTTGAACATTCGCGGCAATGAATACGGGCGCGTTCTGCCCGATTATGCCGCCGTGATTTTTGACGAAGCACATTTAATCGAAGACATCGCCGCCGATTATTTCGGCTTTCAGATTTCGAGTTTTCAGATTGAAGAACTCGTCCGCGACAGCGATAATCTGCCGATAACGGACGCGATTGTAACCAGAGATTTAATGAAAATTGCCGCGAGAATTATCGGTCTGTCCGACCAATTCTGGACGCGGTTTGTGCAGGGACGCGGACAAGACGGGCGGTTTCCGCTGCTTCCAAACGCCTTTGCTCAAAAATCGCGCGGCGGCGATATTGAAACGACGCCGCTCGGCGAAGCGTATTTCGCGCTCGATTCCGCGCTGGAAAGACTGGAAACCGCGCTCGATGTTTATGCGGAAAAAATGACGGAAGCCGAAAGCCTTGTGCGGCGCGTTCGTCAAACCCGTTTCGACCTCGATTTTGTCTGCACACAAGCCGAAAAAAATTATGTTTATTGGCTCGAAAAACGCGGGCGCGGAATGTTTCTACGCGCTTCGCCGATTGATGTTTCGCAGCTTTTGCAGGACAAACTTTTTGACAAAGTTGAAACCGTCGTGATGACTTCCGCCACGCTTTCGACCAACGGAAAATTTGATTTTATCAAAGACCGATTGGGTTTGAACAACGGCAAAACCGATACGCTGCTTGCTCCTTCGTCGTTTGATTATCAAAAACAGGCGATAATTTATCTGCCGAAAGCGATGCCCGAACCGAGTTCACCGGAGTTTTCGCAAATGGCGGCGGGCGAAATTATTAAACTTCTAAATATTACCAACGGACACGCTTTCGTGCTTTGCACTAGCAATTATTCGATGAACGCGCTCTACGAACTCGTTTCAATGCGCGTCAATTTCCCGTGTTTTGTGCAGGGTTCAATGTCGAAAGCCGGACTTCTCGAACAATTCAGAAAAACGCCGGGCGCGGTTTTGTTTGCGACATCTTCGTTCTGGCAAGGCGTTGACGTGCGCGGCGACCAGCTTTCCTGCGTGATAATTGACAAACTCCCGTTCGCCGTCCCAACCGACCCGATTGTCGCGGCGCGAACCCGTTTTATTGACGACAACGGCGGCAAATCGTTTTTTGAATACAGCGTTCCGAACGCAATTATTTCCTTGAAACAAGGAGTTGGACGGCTTATCAGAAGCACAACCGACAAAGGCGTGATTGCGATTCTCGATTCGCGTCTTAAAACAAAAAGCTATGGCAGAGATTTTCTCAACAGTTTGCCAAAGTGTAAAATAACAAGTGAGTTAAAAGATGTGGCGCAAATTTTCGGAGGTGAAAAAAATGCAAGCAGTTTTAGATGAAATAGTTGAAAAAGTTCCGACTTTAACGAGCAAAGAAAGGCGCAAACTGATTCAACTTTTGCAGGAAGAAGAGCGTAAGACAAAAACGAACGGCAAAAAAGGTTCGGTTCATTCAAATACGATTTGGATAAATAAACATTACGCCGAATATGCGGGAAAATATGTCGCTCTGAAAGACGGAGAATTGATTGCTGTTGGAAAAACTATCAAAGAAGCCGATTTGAAAGCCAAAGAAAAAGGCGTAAAGAATTCGCTTTTGACTTATCTTCCCAAAGAAGATGAAGAAATTTTCTGCGGCGGTTGGTTATGATACACAAGTTGGAATTTGAAAAACTCCTCAATTATGATGCGGGTATAGACGGAATATCCTTAAATGTCGAACTGCGGTTAGGAGATAATTCGACTAATTTTGCCGCCAAAATTGATACAGGTTCAACCTTCTGTGTCTTTGAACGCGCTCACGGCGAAGCACTTGGACTTGATGTTGAGAGTGGATTTCTTCGACGAATTTCCACAGTTGTCGGTTCATTTTCCGCACACGGTCACGGCGTTACGATTGTTACCGCCGATTTTGAATTTGATTCTTGGGTATTTTTTGTCGCAGATGAAAGTTTTCGGGTTAATGTCCTTGGAAGAAATGGTTGGCTTAACCGATTGATAATTGGCATCAACGACTACGACGGCAAACTTTATCTGAGCCGTTACGAAAGCGAATAAATTACGGGTAAATTAAAAGACGCGGCGCAAATGTTTTAACTGGGAGCTTATGTTGTATCTAATAAACAACAGGTGTATTTTTATTAGACATGAAACTATATTTTTCTGATTATTTTGAAGTGTCTAAGGATGTTATTGAGAAATATGGCGCATTTAATATTTCTTTGGTCGCAGATTTACCTTTATTCATTGACCCCTTTCTTTTATTTAATAGTCAGAAGCCTCAATACAAAAAACTTCATGATGAAATGATTCAGTATCTTAAATTTTTAAAGGGGAAATCCGAAAATTCTAGTCTTAGCGCAAGTTTGATAACTTATTGGTATAGATTCCCTGAAGTAGAGCAAACTTGGTTAGGTTTTTCTACGACAAGTAACAAAGGAAGCGGTTTAGGAAAAAAATTTGCTTTCGCATTGTATCTAAATTTACATAGGATTTTCCATGATTTTGGAGAGGAAAGAATTACTCAAGGAAGCCACTTAGAAAAACTTTGTTTAATTGGAAGCGGAGTAGGAAGGGATAATATTAGTGATTTCACAACTAATTTAATTCACAAGTTTTTGCTTGAATACACACAAAAGTTTGCTAAAAAATATCTTGCTGAAAAATATAGGAAAGAAATTTCGGTTGAGAAAGTTAAGTTTAATTATGAAACAGAATCTTGGATGAGTGCAGTTTATGAATTACCTTACTTAAACGGAGACTATGTAATACTTACTCCTAAAGATATTCTCACGAAAGATGAAACATGGATTAATAAGCAAGATTTTTTAGAGAATTTTGATGTAATACCTAATTCTATTTCAGATGACACTTTAAGAGCGCAAGTTAATAACTACTTCGCAAAAATTCTTCACAAAGATAATACAAAGAAAGATAAGGACAATCCTACAAAAAAGGACAAGAAAGAAGCCGCTTTTCATACGTTACAAGAATTCCCTCAAATTATTGATTATTACATTAGATACAAAGAAGAAAATGGAGAAGATGCCCAAAATATAAGTTCCTATAAGGTTACGGAGTCAGAAGAAATTTATATTGACCAATTCCGAAAACTTTCTGAAACGCTTGCACAACAAACAAATTTTTATTTATCTATTGGAGATACTTATGCAGAGGCATTGGAGCGTGTAATATTCCTAAAAGACATTATAGAAAACAAAGACGGCTATAGAATCTTCTTTCATAAAGGGAAGCTAATTACAAAAGAGGATGATATTCAGATACTCTTTAGATTAACTTGGAGAGCAACTCCTTCTGATATTAATAGAGAGGTAAATAATGGAAGAGGTCCTGTGGATTTTAAAGCATCAAGAGGACGTAAAGATAAAACTTTAGTGGAGTTTAAGTTGGCAAGTAATTCCCAGCTAAAAAGAAATCTTGAAAAACAAGTAGAAATTTATGAAGTAGCAAATGACACAAAAAAGTCTATAAAAGTCATTTTGTTTTTTACTTACGAAGAAAAGAAAAAAGTTGAAAAAATTCTTGAAGAGCTAAAAATTTCAAACAATCCAAACATTGTTCTCATAGATGCTAGAAGTGATAACAAGCCATCTGCTTCAAAAGCCTAAGAACTTTTTATAGAAAATATGCCGTCATTTTATGAAGTAATGATTGAACGCAACTTCTCCAGCGCACACCAGTTGCGCGGCTACAAGGGAAAGTGCGAAAACCTGCACGGACACAATTATAAAATAGAGATTTTTGCCAAAGGCGAAGAACTCAATAATATCGGTCTGCTGATTGATTTTGTTGATTTGAAAAAAGCCGCCGATGACGTAACGAAATATCTCGACCATCGAAATATCAATGAACTTCCGCCGTTTGATGAAGAACTAAATCCATCCGCCGAAAATCTGGCGCGGTTTATTTTGGAATATATCGCCTCGCGCATTGACGACGACAGAGTGCAGGTTTATAAAGTGCGCTGTTACGAAACACCGACGAGCGTGGCGACATATCAAACAGCGTAAATAAAATTTGTTCTTATAAAACAAGCAGCTACAGTTAGTATTGGACTTTAAAGCGAACTTATAAAATCAATAAAATAGAGTATGTCAATTATAAAAATAAGTTTTTGACAATGCTTCGACTTCATATTTGTAAAATTGTGTATTTTTGATGCCTTATGTATTGAACGTTACAGACAATTTTAGCTTCTTTATCTAAAGTCAATCCAAATGCTGTTGACAGACATTTTAATTTGTGATAATTTTTTGTAGATAAATAAATTTAAAGCAGAAATTTGTTTTTTGCTGAAAATAAACCCTACCTAATTTCCCCCAAATTAGTTTTTATTATTCAGGATTATTATTCAGGAGTTGATTATTTAACCACAGGTTTAGGCACTGAAACTGTGGTTATTACAATAGATTTTAAATGGAATCATTTGTCTATAAAATATTAAAATCGGTCATTGTGATTGCCATCTTACTGATGATGACGGAATGCAACGTTAAAACCGCGTCCAATTTACCAAAAGATATTTTAGGCATCAGCATCGGGATGAGCAAAACCGAAGTCGAACAGCATCTGGGCGAAGTCGGACAGCTTGAGCGAATTGTAAAGAAAGCATCAGGAAGTCTGGGTGCTGCCGAAAAATACCCGTTATAGCCGTGTTGCATTAGGTTATGATGCGGACGATAAAATTCGTTACGTAACCGCTTTTGCCCGTCATTCGGAATATAATCAGTCGGCAGTGGCAGCAGCACCGCGCGAGGTGCGAGTCGTTTCGACGACTGCCACAGCCGGACAAACCGTCTCGGTGATGATAAATGTCGATGCGATGGGCGACGAGAGCGTTTATGGTTTCAGCCTTAATTATGATACGACAAATTCATACGGCTATTTCAAATTTGCGCACGTGACAGACGAGACCTATGAAAATAACGTAGAGTCTTTTGAATTGATATTGGTTACTAACTTTCGGCAACTTTTAAATTTTTGGAGAGATTGACAATGAAATTAAATAATAAAAATTTACTAATAAGTCTAAAATTTGGACAGAAGCATATGAGGATGGCGATTTTAGCCGTGATGGTGCTGCTCGTCCCTTCCGCAACTTTCGGCATATTGAATCTTTGGGATACTCCACAAGGTTTGCCGAATGTAGACAACCGCGTAGGTAACCTATTGCCTACAGACGCGCAATTGTCCCGCGTGAGCAATCTTGGGGCGAGAGCCGATTGGAATCAGTTCGGCACAATTAATACCTTGGTTAAAGACGGCGGTTATATTTCCACCGGCTTTACGGGTGAGCCGGTCGCGGCGGCGCGCGAATGGATTAACGACAACCGTGAACTCTTTCGTCTTTCAGAGCAAAGCGTCGCCGATTTGGAATTGGTCAGTGATGGAAGAATGCCTTACAGCGACGCGCACTTTGTTCTTTTCCGTCAGCGTTTCGGCAGCGTAATTCCGACGCAGGACGGTCAAATCAACGTCTCCATCGTTGATGGCAACGTCTTTCACGTTTGGTCATCTTCGGCGGGCGAACAAGCGGCTCCGGGTGCGGCAACTCTAACGCCGCTCCAAGCTTGGCTGGCTGCCGCCGCTAATGTCGGGCGACTTGTCCCGAACAATAACATTCTGAGTATTAAGACGGATGCCAACAACAACTGGACATTGATTCAGGTAGTCGGCTATCCGCAGGTTCAGCAAGTGCGTCTGACGGCTTTGCCAACGCCGAATAACGGCGTGCGTGCGGCTTACGAGGCTAACGTTATTTATGTGTCGGGACACATTTCAGAGGCTTACACCGTTTTCGTAGACGCGCAGACGGGTGATGTCCTGTATCGCATCAATCGCGTCAACTACCTTAATCCGTCGCCGGAAATACAGGCACCGGAGACACAGGTCTTTCAAGGGCAGTATCAGGACTTGCCGGCGACACCCGCCTGCGGAATTCGTCATCCTTTCGTAGTTCCCGCCGGAAAGGTGCGACTCGCGGTAACGGCGGCGGCTGCTGTTCCAACCAATGACATCGTTTTAAAACTCTATTTCAATAATGGAATAACGGACGCTCTGCTGCTTTCAGGCGATACCGGAACAAGCCCCGAAACTGTTACCTACGAACCGGTAGGCGGCGTTCCGGCAGGAACATACAAAGTCGAGGTTTGTCCTTACACTCCGCCGACAGCGCCGGCGATCCCACCGTATAACTATGCCGGCACTTTCACGAGCGATGATACGCCGGTCGGTACCGGTACCGGTACGCCTTATCCGCCGAAATGGAAGTACTTCAGAGGAAACCCGGATTTGAATTACTCAAGCACGGACATTGCCAGAACGGGCTGTTGGGAGTCAATCGTGGGCGGAGTTCCTATTCCCGGCTGCGAATTTTCTCTGATAAATCTCGCCGCCCGCGCGCCGTGGGACTACGACTTCAGAGCAGGCGGTTCCACGTTCACGACTCGCGGCAACGCCGCACAGACGGCTGAATCTTGGGGCAGTCCTTTGACACCTACAACGCCATATGCGCCAACGAGCAGTTCACGAGAATACGTTTACCCGTGGCTCAACGAATGGAAGACTTTCGGCGGACCAACCGGAACCGGGAAAGGATGCAATCCGAATTTGGCACATCCGGGCGATGGAATTACTACCCACGATGCCGACATTGATAGAGCCATCGTGCATCTTTTCGCATCCCACAATCGCTTCCACGATTGGTCTTACTTCCTTGGTTTTACAGAGCAGAATTCCAATATGCAGTTGGATAACTTCGGCAACACAAGCAATGCCAGACAGAATGATCCCGAAGTCGGGAATGTTCAAGCCGGGGCGATTTCCGGCGGTCCAAATGGAATGTATTTAGGGCGCGACAACGCGAACCAGATCACTCTGCAAGACGGAACTCCCGGCATTACCAACCAATATCTGTTTCAGCCAATCGCGGCGGCGTTCTATGCGCCATGCGCCGACGGCGATATGGATGTCGCCATCGTCGGTCACGAATACACGCATGCAATCTCCAATCGGATGATCGGCGGTCCCGATGCAGGCATCAGCGGGCATCAAGGTACTTCGATGGGCGAAAGCTGGAGCGATCTGGATGCAGCCGAATACCTCAACGCCTTTGGCTTCGTGCCGACGAACGACGAGAATCCGACGGCGGTTGGCATTTACGCGACCGGCAACAAGCAGCTCGCCATCCGCGACTATGCGATGACTAACAATCCGCTGAATTACAGCAACATCGGCTTTGACACGCCGGGACCGGAAGTTCACTCCGACGGCGAACCTTGGAACGCCGTCAACTGGGCTGTCCGACAGGCTTTGATTGACAAATACAACCCGACGTATCCCTATACCAACCAAGCGCGGCAAACGGCTTGCGCGGAAGGCAAATTCAATCCTGAAAACTGTCCGGGCAATCGCCGTTGGATTCAGCTAATGTTTGATTCATTCCTTCTCCAGCCAGCCGCCACGAGCATGTTAAATGCGCGTGACGCTATGTTGGCGGCGGATGTGGCGCGTTTTGGCGGCGCAAACCAAATCGAACTTTGGCGCGTTTTCGGACAACGCGGATTCGGCGAGTTGGCTAATTCCAACGGTTCGGACGACAAAGCTCCGATACCGGATTTCTCGTCGCCGCTTGAGCCTAACGCGACTGTTACTTTCTCTGTTTTAGCGCAAGACGAAAGCAATGTCGCAATTACCAGCGCGAAGATTTTCGTTGGTCATTACGAAGCGCGAAGCCGTCCGATTGCGGACACAGACCCGGCAACAACGGTTGATACGGGCAATCCGCGGACAAACATCAATGACAACACAGCCAAGTTCGTTCCCGGAACTTACGATTTTGTCGTTCAAGCGCCGGGTTACGGAGCGCACCGATTCACGCGCACATTCGGGGCGGGTGAAACACTGAACATCACCTTCTCGCTGCCGACAAACCGCGCTTCGGTTACAAAAGGCGCAACCGTTACGACAACGGCAACCGTCGCTGCTGACCAAACCGCCAAGAACAATCTGATTGACGACACGGAAGGCACGGGCGCAAGGCTCGGAACGGTCGCGCCGGTTAATGATGATTCAATGACGGTTGATTTGCAGGGAACGAGTCCTGTGAACGTAACAAGCATTAACGTCAGCACGGCAGCCGGACCAAACAACGGCGGAAGATTCACGGGCATTCGAAAGTTTGAAATTCTAGCGAGTAGCAATGGAACAGACTTTACGGCTGTCTATACCAGCCCGGATGATGCTTTCCCGGCTCAAAGACCGCGTCCGGTTCAACCGCAGTTAATTATGCGCAGCTTCGATATACCGGACACGATGGCAACGCATTTACGGCTCCGCGTTGTGAATACGCAATGCACGGGACACCCGGGGTTCGCGGGCGATCAGGACGATGATCCGTTCAACAACTCGGACTGCGCGTCCTTTGTTCCGCCTACTAGTCCAGGTCCTCCTCCGACGACACCAATACCTCCGGGTGGTGTCTCACGTGCGACGGAGTTTCAAGTCTTTACAAGTGCGCCATCTACCTCGGCGGGTTTTGAGGCGGATGTTGCGCCCCGACCAAATGGTAATGGTATGATTACCTCGGCTGATGTCTCGCAAGTGCAGGGCTTCCAACTCGGTCTCGATATGCCGTATCAGAGTAATGAATTCCAACGCGCCGACTGCGCTCCGTTTAATACCAAAGGAGATGGACGAGTGTCTTCGATTGACGTGTCTCAGGCACAGGCTTATCAACTCGGCTTTGACAATCCGCCGCAGCCGGCAGCCGGACCGACCACGCCGAGTATGATTGCCGAGCCGGCAGGTTCGCTGCTTTCGACCGGCAACCTGTTTAAATCCAAATCGAAATATAATCGCTCGGCAGTCGCAGCAGTTCCGCGTGAAGTGCGAGTCGTTTCGACGACTGCCACAGCCGGACAAAACGTGTCGGTGATGATCAATGTTGACGCGATGGGCGACGAGAGTGTTTATGGCTTTAGTTTGAATTATGATGCAACAAAACTGTCAAATCCGGTCGTCACAATCGGGACGGCGGGCGGAGCAGTGTCATCGAACACAACGCAGCCGGGCAAAATCGGAGTCTCGGTCAACGGCTTTGCGGGTAATAAGATTGCGGCGGGCAATGATCAGAATTTGGTCAATATCCAATTCACGGTGGCGATGAATGCGATGACCGGGACAACGCCGTTGACCTTTGGCGACTCTCCGACCTTCAGAGAAACGGCGAGTGCGCCGCCCAATGTGATGGTGCTGCCGACGACCTTCACTGACGGGATGGTAACCATTAATGCTGCTCCGACGGCGGCAAGCGTGTCGGTCGGCGGGCGATTAAGCAACCAAAAAGGCAGAGGCGTGGCAAATGCACAAATCACCTTAACCAACAGTCAAGGCGAAGTGCGCGTAACGCGGTCAAATTCAAAC
>JBPCPU010000247.1:0-13800 GCA_050998795.1 Pyrinomonadaceae bacterium | reverse complement strand
AAGTAAAAGAAGATACAGCAATCGAGAATCCAAAATCCAAAATCCAAAATCCAAAATCCGAGAATGGCAGACTAATTGTTTCGCCAATCGCGGCGCGGATGGCTTCGGAAAACGACATCAATCTTAAATCTGTTAAAGGTTCGGGTCCGAACGGCAGAATTATCAAACGCGACATCGAATCTGCTCTCGCGGAAGTCCGGAGTCCAGTGTCTAAAGTCCAAAGTCAAGAAACTGCGCCGAGTTTTGCACAAAGCGCAGATATTCAAGGCGCGTCCGCTTTCCGCGAAGAAAATACTTCAAAGATGCGGCAGATTATCGCTCAACGGCTGGCGACTTCGATTGGTCCGATTCCAACATTTTATCTGACCGTCGAAATCGAAATGGACAAAGCGCTAGAACTTCGCAAGCAAATCAATTCGAGTGTCAAGGGAGAAGAAAAAGTTTCGGTCAACGACATATTCGTCAAAGTCGCGGCGATGGCAGCTTTGAAACATCCGTTTGTTAATTCGTCTTATCAAGACAAAACGATTCGCTTTTACGAAGATGCCGATGTCGGCGTGGCGGTGGCGATTGACGAAGGTTTGATTACGCCGATTATTCGCGGCGCGAATCGAAAAGGCATCGGGCAAATCCCGCAGGAAATCAAGGAAATGGCGAAACGCGCCCGCGAGAAAAAACTTCAGCCCGAAGAATATACCGGCGCGACTTTTTCGATTTCCAATCTCGGAATGTTCGGCATCAAGGAATTTACGGCAATTATCAATCCGCCCGAAGCCGCAATTCTCGCCACCGGCGCGGCAAAACCGACGGCGGTTGTCGAAAACGGCGAAATCGTCGTGCGAAATATAATGAGCGTTACGATGAGCTGCGACCATCGCGTCATTGACGGCGCAACCGGCGCGAAGTTTTTGCAGACGTTCAAGCAACTGTTGGAGAATCCGGTGCTGATGTTGATGTAATTTTTGATGGAACTTGCGATATGTATCTTTGCGGACGAAGATTCAATGCTTACTCCGCGAAAAATATACGATATTTTGCCCGATGAAAGCGCGGCGCGTTCAAATTATGTCCGCGTCATTGACGATGAAGGCGAAGATTATCTTTATCCGTCGGATTATTTCGTTTTTATGCCTTTTCCGCAAGAAGTTGAAAAAGCCTTGCTTCAAACAGCTTAGTTGACCAAAATAAAAACCTTACATACAATTTGCATTATGAGTATCAAAGAAATAGAAACGGCAATTACGCAACTTCCCGCCAAAGAAGTCAGCGAATTGATGTCATGGCTTGAACGCTATCACGCGCAGATTTGGGACAAACAGATAGCCAACGATTTAGAAGCAGGTCGGCTTGACTCTCTGCTTGCCGAAGTTGACAAAGAATACGAAGCGGGACTTGCCAAACCGCTATGAAACATCTGACCTTGCCGCGCTTTTGGAATCTTTACCGCCAATTGCCGAAAGCAGTCCAAAAATTGGCTGACAAAAATTACCAACTGCTCAAAGTAAATTCGTCGCATCCATCGCTGCAATTGAAAAAGGTCGGAAGAAACAAACAACTCTGGTCTGTTCGTGTCGGAATAAGCTATCGGGCGTTGGGAACAGAAAAACCCGAAGGCGTCGTTTGGTTTTGGATTGGAACTCACGTCGAATATGACAGATTGCTTTCATAACTCGCGGTTTTCAATTTGCAATCTGCCTGATACTTCGGATTCACGCCTGTTCCCCAACAATCTCCGCAAACCGCGCATCATCGCGGATAAAATCATAATCCGCGCCCCATTTTGCCCATTCTTTATACGCCGGATTTAATTCAACGCATTTTCGCAAACATTCGATAATTTCGTCTTTGGCTTCCTCGCCAACGGATTTAGCCTTTAACAAAGCCAAATTGCCGTAAGCATTTGCGAGATTCGGATTCACTTCCAACGCCTTCCGATACATCGCTTCGGCTTCCGCCCAACGAGTTTCATCTTTGTCAAGCAAAGTTCCGAGATTGTAGTAAGCATCTGCGTAATTCGGATTCACTTCCAACGCCCTGCGATACATCGCTTCCGCTTCATCTTGACGGTTTCCATCTTTGAAAAGCAGAATTCCGAGATTGATGTAAGCATCTGCGTAATTCGGATTTATCTCAATTACCTTGCGATACATTTCTTCGGCTTCCGCCAAACGGTTTTCATCTTTGGCAAGCAAAATGCCGAGATTGTAGTAAGCATTTGTGTAACTCGGATTTATTTTAATTGCTTTCCGATACAGTTCTTCGGCTTCTTTCAAACGGTTCTCATCGGTGAAAAGCAAAATGCCGAGATTGTAGTAAGCATCTGCGTAATTCGGATTTATCTCAATTGCTTTGCGATACATTTCTTCGGCTTCTGCCCAACGGTTTTCATCTTTGGCAAGCAAAATGCCGAGATTGTAATAAGCATCTGCGTAATTCGGATTTATTTCAATTACCTTGCGATACATTTCTTCGGCTTCGCTCCAACGGTTTTCATCTTTAGCAAGTAAACCACCGAGATTGTAGTAAGCATCAGCGTAATTCGGATTTATTTCAATCGCTTTGCGATACAGTTCTTCGGCTTCATTCCAAGGTCGTTCATCTTCGTCAAGCAAAACTCCGAGATTATTATAAGCATCCGCGTAATTCGGATTTACTTCAATTGCCCTTCGATACATCGCTTCCGCGTCTGCCAAACGGCTTTTATCTTGGTCAAGCAAAACTCCGAGATTGTAGTAAGCAGATGTGTAATTCGGATCGAGTTTGATGGCTTCCCGATAATTTTTTTCCGCTTCTGTCTGAGAATCGCCGCGTTCAGCAAGCAAAAAACCTTTGATAAATAGAGAATCGGCAAGTTGGAATTCAATATCTTCTTGATTTCCTTCATCAGGATTTTCTGTGAGTTTGTTTTTGTAAATCTTGATGGCTTCGTTAATTGCTTTGAGAGCTTTTTTATATTCCTTAATATCCAAAAAACCCGATGCGGCACGATAAAGAACTTTCGCCAGATGCAATTCCAAGCCTTCTTTACCGCGCAGACGCTCGGCTTCTTGCAAAGCAAACTCCGCGTCCACGCCTTGACCGTGTTCAAAGATCGGTTCGCTTTGTATCGGCTCGGTTTTTTTGTCCGTTGCGTCCGAAAAATCTATTTCGGGATTTACCCGAATGACGGTGCGCCGGATTGACCATAAATCGGGTGCCATATTGCGCGTAATCTCTTGAATCCATTCCGCGCCGACAAACAAAATCGTTACCGGAAACTTTTCCCTGAACGGATTGCGATATTGATTGAGCCGCGCCATTCCTTCGCGCCACGCCTGCGACCACTGCGTCAAAAATGTCTCGCCCGAACCGATTGGCGCGACTATCCAAATGGCTTCGGTGTCTTCGTCAATCTCCAAAGCAAACAACGTAACCGCAATATTCTTTAGCTCATCGGGCGTTTGGCAATCAATTTTGTAGAGATTTTTATCTTGTCGGGAAAGAAAGTTTTCCAGCGAAACTTCGCAGACTCTTGCCCACAAATCATTGGGTAAAAGCAGAGGAATATAGGCAAAAGCGTGGTCGTTTAGTTCAAAATGTTCGAGCAGATTTTGCCACCCGGCAAGTGTTTGAAGATACTTTTGCCTTCTCTCAAATTGAGTATCGCTTTTTCTGACCGGCATCGGATTGAAAATTTACTGATTTTTCGCGGGAAGCGGATTATGCGCCACGATATTGGCAACTTCCTCACGAATCAACGGATGAATATCATACCATTCCTCACCATTGCGAAAATATAAAACAAAATGTGTGTCGAGAAAGCGTGTCAATTTGCCGACATTGACACCTTCCGTATTTATCAAACTTGCCTTGCGCGTTGCGCCGATTTTTGCTAACCAATGCGCATCGTCAATGGCAATCGGCAGAAAGCTACTTTTGACATTATTGATGCCGCGTTCAATGCCTTCGTCAGTCACGGGAAAATCCTGCACGGGCAAAAGCGTGTCATTGAGAAGACGCAAAAGGTCGCGCAAACTTCCGCCGCAATAACTAATCAAAAGGTAGATTTTTTCATCATCGTTGCCAAAAAATTCCTTCAAACCATCCGTTCCAAAGCGTTTCAAAACGATTTCCTTGAACAAACCATGTCCTTCATCGAAACAACTACGGTCTTCGTTGTTATGCCACTGTTGAATGGTATGAAGAATAATAATGGGTTTGGTAAAACTGTTCGGCATCACGAATTTAAGCCACGGCGGAACGGTGTAAATCGAATGCACCGAGGGCAACTCCAAAAGTTTATAGTTTTGCGAAAATGTGCGTTCAACGCTTTGAATCACCGATTGCTCGTTAAAGAGCGAACCGCGAATCTGCTCCAGTGAATCAAGGATAAAAACGACTTTGGTATCTTGCCCCAAAGCGTTTTTAATCTCTTTCACGCCGTCCTGTATAAAATTATCAACATCGCGTTTCAATTCGCCGATCCGGTTTGCCAAAAGTAATTGCAGATTTTGGCGAAAAGTCGGTGTTGTGCTGAGTGCCAGTTTCAAATCAATGCCGCTTTTCAAACCGCCGATCACACTTTGGGCAGGTGTTGTAAATTCGGATTTGACGGCGGCATCCGTAATGTCCAATTTTGTGTTGATAAGATAGCTTTTGATTCGTGTCCAATAAGATTCCCTTTGAATATTTCTGCCGATTCTTGCATCCGCTTCCAAAGCATCGCTAAAAGCACCGGCAACGACAATCATCAAATCAGTAATATCGAGTTCTTCGGAAGGATTGATGTATTTCAAAGCGTTAGCATAAATCACAAATACGTCATCTTCCTCAAGATCATCTTTCAATCTAAAAAGCTCGGATGATTTTCCAGAACCGCGAAAACCCGAAAATAACTGCATACTCTCGACATCGGTTAAATCAATATGTTCTTTCAGATTTGCAACCGGATCTGTGTCGGGATTCCGATAAAGCAAAACGTATCTATCGTCGTCGGGATGAATCGGCTCATCAACTTTCAAACGATTATAGATTCTCTTTTTTAGAATTTTTTGTTCAGGTGTCAGTGGCATATAGTTTTAAATATTCTTGCAAAATACGTTGGATAAAATTCTTTATCAATAATACTCCTTCCATATTTTTTTTCCAAACTGACATTTGGAGGGAAAATTTGTTAGCATTTCTCTTTTGCCGAATGGAAAAACCAAACGCCAATCAAACCCTTGCCCCGCACATCGCGCTGGTTGCCGTGCAGTTATTTTTCGGCTCGGCGGCAGTTCTTGGCAAAGCCGCGCTACAGACGTTGCCGAGTTACGCGATTGTCGGTTTTCGTGTCAGTGGTGCGACGGGCGCGAAGTTTTTGCAGACATTTAAGTAAATGCTCGAAAATCCATTCGCCTTTTGCCGTTTCTGCGTAAGCACATCTCAAATCTTGTGCTTTTCTTTTTGCCGACTTTAATAGAGAATTTTCCATTTTGAAAATTTAACATCGGATTTATTGCCTTTCGGCTCACAACCGCTTAAACTTTATTTACTCTTATTATGAACCCGACAGCACAAAAAATTAAACCTGCTCAGGAAAAGGCGGAAAATTTACTTTCTGTGAACGACCCGCGTTTTCTGACTAACCGCGAACTCAGTTGGCTGGAGTTTAACCGCCGCGTTTTGGAAGAAGCGTTTGACGACAATGCGCCTTTGCTTGAACGGCTTAAGTTTCTTTCGATTTTCTCGACCAATCTGGACGAATTTTTTATGATTCGTGTTTCGGGTTTGAAAGAGCAAATCGCCGAAGGCATCATCAATCCTTCGCCTGACGGAATGACGGCGGCGCAGCAATTGCGCGAAATCCACGGGCTTGTTCGACCAATGATTGAACAGCAAATGGTTTGTCTGCACAAAGAAATTTTGCCAAAACTTGCCGAAGCCGGAATAAGAATTTCCGTGTATAAAGAATTAAACGGCGGTGAAAGGAAAAAGCTGGATGAGCATTTTTTAAAGAACGTCTTTCCCGTTTTAACGCCGCAAGCGGTTGATGAAAGTCATCCATTTCCGTATGTTTCCAACCTGAGTTTGAATCTCGGATTGATGGTCGAACCGGATAAAAGTTTTGACCACGGCAAAATCAAATATCTTTATAACCGCAGCCGTTTTGTGCGGATAAAACTGCCGCCGAACATTTCGCGCTTGATTCCGACTAATGATGAGGAAACGAATTTTGCTTTATTGGGCGAGGTTGTCGCGGCGAATGTGCATCATCTTTTCCCGAATATGAAGACCAATAAGTGTTATCTGTTTCGCCTGACGCGCGATGCCGACCTCGAATTGCGCGAAGACGAAGCGGGCGACCTTTTGCGAACGATGGAACTGGAACTGCATCACAAGCGCAAGTCCAGTTTTCCGGTGCGCCTGGAAGTTGCGGCTTCAATGCCTGAAAAAATGATTAATCATTTAACCGAAGCGATAGGTTTGACCGACAAAGACGTTTATCAAATTGACGGTTTCCTGAATATACCCGATTTAATGAGGCTTTACTCGATAGACCGACCCGATTTGAAGGATAAACCGATTACTTATTCAATTCCCGCACCGCTGCGAAAAGAGGTGAGCATTTTTGAAATCATCAAAAAACACGATGTTCTGCTTCATCATCCGTTCACGGCGTTCAGCACCGTAACCGATTTTGTCAACGCGGCGGCGGAAGACGAAAATGTCATTGCCATCAAAATCTGTCTGTATCGGACGGGGAAAAATTCGCCGATTGTCGAGTCTTTGATAAAAGCGAGTCGGAACGGAAAACAGGTTGCCGCGCTCGTCGAACTAAAAGCGCGATTTGACGAAGAAAATAATATCGAATGGGCGCGGCGGCTGGAAAACGAGGGTGTTCACGTTATTTACGGAATGCGCGGACTGAAAACGCACTCGAAAATTACGCTGGTTGTGCGCCGTGAAGATAAAGAACTTCGCCGCTATGTTCATCTGGCAACCGGAAATTACAACCCGACGACTTCGCGCATTTATACCGATTTGGGACTTCTGACCGCCGACGCGGAAATCGGCGCGGATATTACCGATTTATTTAATTTTCTGACAGGTTATTCGTATCAAACCGAATATCGCCAACTGCTGGTTGCGCCCATAAATTTACGCGAGAAAATGTTGGAGATGATAAATCGTGAAACCGAAAACAAGTTAAACGGCAAAAAAGCGCAAATTATCGTTAAAATTAACAGTTTGACCGACGATAAAATTATTCGCGCGCTCTATCGCGCTTCGCAGGCGGGCGTAAGAATTGATTTAATAATTCGCGGAATCTGCGTTCTGCGTCCCGGCATTGAAGGACTCTCGGAAAATATCCGCGTCGTTTCCATCGTCGGACGTTTTCTCGAACACAGCCGCGTTTTTTACTTTTCCAACAACGGCAAAGATGAAATGTATATCGGCAGCGCGGATTGGATGCACCGCAATCTTGACTGCCGCGTCGAAGCAATTGCCCCGATCAAAGACGGACAGATTAAGCAATATATCAAAGAAGAAGTTCTCGGCACGTATTTGAAGGACACGGCTAACGCGCGAATCTTGAAATCCGACGGTAACTACGAAAAATTAACCGCGAAATCAAAGGAAAAAGAGTTTGATTCGCAACAGTATTTTATCGGTCAGTAACAATTTCCCGAACAACTTTCACAAACCAAACCATCTCTAAGCAATTTAGCTGTAATTCTCAAGATGGACAATAAGCAACGAAAACGACAAGCGCAAATTCTGCGAATTGCCCGCAAACTTCACCGCACAACCGGCGCATTGCTTTTTATATTTTTCTTTGTTCTCGCCTGCACGGGACTTCTTCTCGGCTGGAAAAAACACTCGGGCGGCATAATTTTGCCGGTGTCTTTTGAAGGTTCGTCAACCGATATGAAAGATTGGCTGCCGGTTGACGTGCTGCACGAAAAAGCCGTCACCGTGATGCGCGAACAAATTTCGGCGGACAATTCTCTCGAACTCGAAAGAATTGATTTTCGTCCCGATAAAGGAATGGTCAAGTTTGTTTTCGAGGAAGGTTTTTGGGGCGTTCAGCTTGATTGCACAACCGCCGAATTGCTTCACATCGAAAGGCGGCGTTCAGATTTCATAGAAAAAGTTCACGACGGTTCGATTCTTGATTATTTGCTCGACACCGACGGCGGACTAATCAAGGTTGTTTATACGACGATTATGGGCAGTGCTTTGCTTTTATTTACAATTTCAGGTTTTTGGTTGTGGTATGGTCCGAAACGATTCAAAGCGCACAGAAACAAGTAAAAAGTAAAATTGTAAAAGTAAAAAGTAAAAAGGCAAACGTAAAAAGTGAAGAAGGTTATGATTTGACTTTAAGACCTTAACATCATATCTAATTGCTAAAAGTCCGACAAAACTTTTGATAAATTATTTTATTTGTCTGCCGGAAATTTCTGTCCTTAAATTACGTTTTGACTTTTCAAAGGGTAAAGCATATTTTCAATAACAGATGTTTTTCCCAAACTTTTAGCCGACGAAAAGCGTCAAACAACCGTAAAAATTTTCCACGACAAAGGAGTAGTATATAAAATGCCGATTGTTTCGCGTAAAATCGTTTTTATCAAACTGTCTGTTATCGCCGTTGCCGCCGTTTTAGCGGTTTTCTGTTTTCAAAATTTCTTCGGCAAATATGAAAAAGTAAGCGCGTCGGCATCAGGTCCAACGCCCTCGCACACAAATGCGCCGGGCGAGAGCAATTGCACGGAGTGTCATACCGGTTCGCTCGTCAACAGCGGTTCGGGAAGCGTTTCAATTTCGGGTGTTCCCGCCAATTATCTGCCGAACCAACAAGTATCGCTCACCGTGAACGTCAGCCAGGCGGACGCGGTTATTTATGGATTTCAGTTGACGGCTCTCGACGGTCAAGGCAAGCAAGTCGGAACTTTCACACTTCCGACACAATCGCCGCAGCAACTGCAAATTATAGACGGTTTTGCCGGAGGCAGTCAGCGGAAGTATGTCGAACATACGATTAACGGCATTATTCCGACAATGTTCGGCACAAAATCCTGGAATTTTATATGGAAAGCACCAACGACAAGAATCGGTAAAGTCGATTTTTATATGGCGGGCAACGCCGCCAACAGCGACGGCGGAACTTCGGGCGATTCCATTTATACGACATCCCGAAGCACTCTGACGGGAACGGCGATTTCCAATTTCGATAACGACGGCAGAAGCGATATTGCCGTTTGGCGACCTTCCAACGGCGTTTGGTATAGCCTCAACAGCACGAATGGAAATTTAAAATCAGCACAGTTCGGTGCAAGCGGCGACCAGGTTGCCGCAGGCGATTACGATGGCGACGGCATCACCGATTATGCGGTGTGGCGACCTTCAAACGGGACTTGGTATGTGAACGGAAGCGCAGCCGGATTTACGGCTTTTCAATTTGGCGCGAGCGGCGATATTCCGGTGGTCGGCGATTATGACGGCGATTTAAAAGCGGATTTTGCCGTTTTTCGTCCGTCAAACGGAGTTTGGTATTTTATTCGCAGTTCCGATGGCGGATTTGATTCCAAACAATTCGGTATATCAACAGATAAAACCGCGCAAGGCGATTATGACGGCGACGGTAAAACAGATTTTGCCGTGTTTCGTCCGGCGGACGGCGCGTGGTATATCCAGAAAAGCCGCGACGGTTTTGCGGCTGTCCAATTCGGCGCGGCAACCGACAAACCTGTTCCCGCCGATTATGACGGCGACGGCAAAACCGATGTCGCCGTTTTCCGCCCGTCAAACGGCGCGTGGTATTTGCAGAGAAGCCGCGACGGCTTCACCGGCGTTCAATTCGGTGCTTCAGCCGACAAACCTGTTCCCGCCGATTATGACGGCGACGGCAAAGCAGACATCGCCGTTTATCGTCCTGCCGACGGCGCGTGGTATTTGCTGAGAAGTTCCGACAATTCCTTCTACGCAATTTCCTTTGGCGCAAGTGATGATATTCCCGTGCCAAGCGGTTATATTGTGAACTAAGTTCAACTAAAATTAGCGCAATGACCGGTTGGGCTATTGTTTTAGCCTTAGCTAATTTTGTTCGACAACTTATTAACTCACGTTACGCGATTTTGAATTTTCAGCCTCGTTCACGAGGCTTACCCTGTGGGCTAATAGCCACGCCGCTTATGTTCTTTGAAAAATAAATGCCGTAAGAAAAAATTAAAAGGCTTTTCGCTGGGAGCGCACGCATCCCTGCGTGCTACGTCGCTCAAAGCGACGTGAAAATGTTAGATTATCATAACTTCGATTATCACGATTTTTTCGCGCTGTCGCGCTCAGCACGCAGGGATGCGTGCGCTCCCAGCGAAAAGTTAACTTTTTATTAGCGGATTTATTTATCAAAGAACATAACGAGGCTGAAAATTGTCAACTGCATAAGGTGAGTTATTAAATAAATGACCCAAGTCCTGAGAAAGACTTGGGTCATTTTGTTTTCCGGTCATCAAAAGGATAGTAATTTTTATTATTCTTTATCCTTCGCTGCCGGGCGTTGGTGTTGGTATCGGCGTTTTTACCGGTGTTGGTGTTGCCGATGGCTTTGGTGTTGGTGTTGCTGATGGTCTTGGTGTCGGCGATACTGACGGTTTCGGCGTTGGTGTCGGTGTCGGCGGAGTCGGAATTGGAGTAATACTTGGTGTCGAGCCGGGATTCGGGAGTTTGGTGTTTCCCTGTGAATCCATCGGAACAGGTGCTTCCAAAAATTGTAAATTTCGTACGCCTATTCTGGTTAATCCGTCAACCTGCTCTTTTTGCCCGTCTTGTAGTGCATAAGCGGTTTCAACTGCAAGGCTCGGTTCAATCATCCGCACTGAAGCGGCATCATCAAACTCTAACAGTCTAGCAGGCTGTTCAAATATCTTTCCACTTACCGACGGTTTTAGAGTGTAGTTAAATCGTAATTCTATCAGATGTTCGGCAATAACGCTGTCAATAAATCCGGCGTTTTTTACCCCGAAAACCCGGCGCATTAATTTCCCGTCAACATCAACATAGTATTGAATGATATTTAACCGCTTTAATGAAGCGGAACTATTTCCCCGATTTGTTCCCGCTCCGAGCGGTCCTGATGAACCAAATCGGTTTAACCCGAGCGAATCGCCTTCCGCCCAGAAGATTCGATTGGCGGCAGTATCAACGGCTGTTACCTTTCCAAAAGCACCTGTTCCGCCGCTGGTGATATAATAAACTTCCCCGACGGTAAAATCATTTATTCGCGCTGCCGGAATATTAATTTGTCCGGTATTCAGATTACACGCGCCGACGGGAATATCAATTGAACCAAAACTCGGGTCAATTGCCAGCATTGTCAATCTGTCGGTTCTCTGCATAATTTTAACTGCCGGATTTGAACCTTTGACATTAACATTTGCCGGAATATTGGTGTCTGCAACAATCGAACCGATGCTGACAAATCCGCGGTTTGTCGGGTCTATCACAGCCGCCGTCCGAATTGTTAAATAATCGGTTACGAAAATTGTCGGCAACCAGATATTTGAAATTCCTTTTAGTCCGTCGCCGACAATCAAAATATCGCGTGTCAAAAATTCCTGTGAATTGCGAAGCCCCTGTGCGGCGGTCGTCATTTCGTAATTGGCGTTGGCGGTTGAAATCGAACCGCGAAGCAGCGAGAAAGTAGCCGCCATAATGACCAGCATAATGACCATTACAATGAGCAATTCGATTAGCGAAAAACCTGTCTGATTATTTTTCTTCCTAAGTTTTTTCATATCAAAGAAAATCCCTTAATTTTTTAGCGCAAACTCGGACGGAAACCCGTCGCCTGAGTGTATTGGAAGAACGGCGTTCCCGGCGGAAGTTTGTTGGGTGCCAGAAAAGTGCTGTCAAAACCCCAGTTGCGACGCGGCGGCATATAGATTACCGATGTATCATTTTCCCATTGAGATAGAGCCTGAGTTGAACGATAAAGCGGAATCAGCGAACCCGAATAATTCCACGAATTTGTTATCAGCACGCCGCTAACATTAAAGTTCCACATTTCCAAAAAACGCGGGTAGTTGATAATTCCGCCGTTGCGCCTTTGTCCGGTAGAATCTCTTCCGGGCGCAGCATTTAAACTCGAAATTGTCGTTCCGGCAATAATTCCGGCGCGAACCGAAGTTCCGTCCGCGACCGTCGGTAAATTTGCATCCGCCATTCGATATGCTTCTCCTCCGAGATTTCTAGCATCTTTACTGCCTTCAGGATATAACGGGCTTAAAGCATCAAACCAGGTTTTTGAAAGCGGAAAAACAGCATCGCAAACGATTGAAGCCGGAACTTGCGGACCGGTAAAGCCGCCGTTATTTAAGGTTGAACCGCCCGCCGGAATGCCTGTTATGCCCGTGGTATTATAATTTCCCCAAACATAAACCATATTTTCCGAAGAAATTGTAATGCCTTTTGTCGTTGAGAGTTTTCCGGCGGCAGCAGTAAAACTCAACTGCTCGCCGTCAAACAGACGAAGTGAACGGCGAAAATAATTGGTTCGATAACTCAAAACGGTTTGTGCGCGTGAAAGTCTTTCCGCCATTGTCCAGGCAGAATTTCCGCTCCAAACTGTTCCGACATCCGGCAGTTCACTTGTATCTTTCTGCAAAGTTCCCTTTTTGCTTGCCGCGCCTTTGGTTGCGTCCCAGCCAAAATCCAGGACGTCTTCCCCGGCGTCGAGCAAGTTATTCGGACCGTAAATATCTTCGTTGTCAACCGTTCCATTGGTGCTGGCAAAAGATGTTCCGTCGGATAGATACTCCGGTTTGGGCTTGTCGCCGCGACGGTCGGAAAAATAGACGACATAGCCTTCGTCGCCTTCGATATTCGTGCTGACGGCATTTGTTCCGGCGAGCAGATTCGAGTCATAAATGCCGTCCGCCCAACGCGCCAGATTCCGCATATTGATTTCGACGACGCTGGTTATGCCGCGTTCATAAATATCATATTCATTCATCGAGTTTCGCGCCCAGCCTTCGCGGACGTTATAAACGTTTATCGGAACAATCGAATCGAAACCGCCCGGCGTATATTTGCGCGTATAGTTTCCGGCGTCATCTTCGGCGGCGGCAATCGTTGTGTTGATAAAACCGCGATTCGGCTCGAGTAATGCCGTCGGGTCTGTAATTTCCCCGTCGGCAATAGTCTGCGAATTTCTAGTTAAATTGACCAGATTAAAAACACCGCCCGTGCGGTCGCGGCTTCCCTGCACATACGCCGACCAAAGCGGTCGCTGCAAATAAACAATGCCGTTCGGCTCGCCTTCGGTCATTCCCATACTCAAAATTGTCTGCGTAACATCAACGGTTGTGCCGTCGGGTTTGACAATTTCAATCAAAATTCTGCCGGTTATTCCCGCGCCGCCCGGAATAATATATAAATTATTATATTTTTCAGTCGTATTTTTTACTCCGCGCACCGTCATTGCAGTTTCGGTTGACGTGTTGCCAGCGGTTGTGTTTTGAAGAAGAAGTTTATCGCCGGTCAGATATGTGCGCGTAGTTTCGTCAACCCGTTTCAATACATTGCCGTTACCAAGCGGAAGTGGTGAAAAATTTGCCAGATTGACACCTTTTCCCGCCGGAATTCCGGCAACATTGCTTGCGCCGCTACCTGCCGCCGCATCATCAATTAGAATTCTGATTTGTGATTTATTGTGATAACGCGATGCGCCGAGAATAACGCTGTCGGAAGGAAGAGCGCGTTTAATCAGTTCGGCAGCCGAATTACCGCCGGTTTCCAAAGGAAGTTTTAATTGAGTTGCGCCGGTTGTGTTGGTTA